>CAVKCP010000001.1:0-136519 GCA_963654815.1 Lachnospiraceae bacterium
CCTTACTTTCAAACCTACGAGGAGCCGGATGGAGAATGGATAGACATGAAACTGCATGAAGGATTGAAATGCGTGCTGAAAACAGACTCCAATGTCTATGCCTCCCTGTTTGATTTTGCGGAGCCTTGGAAGATAGACCTGATGGCGTTCATGAATGCCAACTACATGTACGAGCTAAGCATGGAGGAACTCGCCAACTACACAGGGCGCAGCCTCTCCACCTTCAAGCGGGATTTCAAGAAGTTGACAAACTCCACCCCACAGAAGTGGCTCATTGACAAGCGTCTCACTGAAGCCCACCGTATGCTTTCGCAAGGAGGCAACCGCAAAATACAGGAGGTAATGACTAGCGTAGGTTTTTCCAATCTGTCTTTCTTCTCTCGCAGTTATAAGGAGAAATTCGGATGTTCTCCAACGGACACAAAGTCAGTGAATATACAATAGTGGTTGTTCTCATCGACCGAAATTCCACTTGCAGTTTTAAACTGTGCCCAATTTTCTTCTTATGGCAAAACCCAAGGAGGAGAAAAAGTTATGCGGCTTGCAAAGATATGCGAGTTGCAGGGCGTACCTACCGATTTGCAAGGCCATGACCTCACACCACTGCTGATTAATCCACAAGCCCAGTGGGACCATGTTGCATACAGTGTACTGTTGCGCACGCACAACAAATTCATCAAATACATGAAGCCTGGCGAGAGAGCCATGGGACGTTCTGTCCGTGACGAGCGGTTCCGCTATATCGAATGGGATGAAGGCAAGAAAGGCGGTGAACTTTACAACGACGGACTTTATGAGGATATCTTGCATCTGATGGAGGCATTCGATGCAAGTGCTTTCACCCGTCGCATAATCTGCCTCATGCAGATGCTCGATCTGCTATGTTCGTGCAAAGAATACCGGCTTTTGTCTGAAACTCCATACAACATGGCCAATCATTTGGAGGGCGGAACTGAACCCGTGGACAAGGTGTACACCTATTTGTATAACCATTTCAAGGAAGATGTAAGGTTGGAGAATATTGCCGGCTATGTAGGGCAGAACCCTACGGCACTGTGCCGATATTTCAAACAATGTGCCAGGAAGAGCATTTTTCGATGTCTGGCTGAAATACGCATCGGCCACTCCGCCAAGCTCCTCGCTTATTCAAATCTGCCTGTTTCGCAGATAGCCTTCGATTCGGGCTACAACACAATGTCTCATTTCATCTCACAATTCAAGATGCTCATGGGCAGAACTCCCAGCGAATACCGTGAACAGATACGCAAATAAACGCAATCGGCAAGTATTGTTTCTCTCGACAATCGGCAATGTTTTTGCATCAATGATGCATCCCGTGCCTCGTGCCGCATTAAGGCGGCGTGCGTGCAGCGTATGGTGCACGCATGTGCAGCGTATGCAATAGCTGTGTACACCATACGCCGCAAGTCACGGGCAATGTTCCGGCCGACTGGCGACATGATTTGACGGAAACGAAAGAAAGTCCGCTCGGGCAGGAGAAAAAGCCTTGTGGCATTTTGTAAGATGTGCTTTGGCATTGCGAAGGAAAAAACATTCGCGCAAAAATTTGAATTTCTGCATAAAAGATGTACTTTTGCATGGAGAAACAACAACGGCAAGGCCGACCGCCGGGCGTTTTGACGTTATACAGGCGTGGCGGCTATTGCTGACAATGAATTTGCGTATGCATACAAAAGAAGAAAAACTGCAAGCCTTCGGGCGGATGCTCGATGTGCTCGACACATTACGCGTGAAATGCCCGTGGGACAGGAAACAGACAAACCAGAGTCTGCGTCCTAACACCATAGAGGAAACCTACGAATTATGTGACGCCCTTATGAAAGACGACACATACAACATTTGCAAGGAGCTGGGCGATGTTCTGTTGCACATTTGTTTCTATGCAAAAATAGGTGACGAACAGGGCAAATTCGACATTGCCGACGTGTGCCAGAAACTCACCGACAAACTCATATTCCGTCATCCGCATGTTTATCATCCTTCGCAGGTGGGCGCACCCGACCCCAAACCGCTGCCTTACGGCGAAGATGCAGATGAACAATCGGCAAAAGTTTCGTCGGCACAGGATGTCATCGAAAACTGGGAACAGATAAAACTGAAAGAAAAAGACGGCAACAAGAGCGTGCTTTCGGGCGTGCCCGATGCCCTGCCGTCGCTCATCAAAGCCTACCGCATACAGGACAAAGCCCGCAATGTGGGGTTCGACTGGGAGGACAAAGGCGACGTATGGGGCAAGGTGAGAGAAGAACTTGGCGAACTTGAGGATGAACTGCGTGAGGGAAACCGCGAGAAATCGCTTGCTGAATTTGGCGATTTCCTGTTCAGTTTGATAAATGCCGGACGCTTGTATCATCTCAATCCCGACAATGCCTTGGAACTGACCAACCAAAAGTTCATAAGACGCTTCAACTATATCGAGGCACACAGCATAAAGCAAGGAAAGCCGTTGAAGGACATGACGCTCGGCGAGATGGACCAGTTGTGGAACGAAGCCAAGGCGCAGGAGAAATGAAACGATGCCTGATTACCGTCAGGGTGCATGCAGCCCGGAATGTAACATCATGGCAAAGCGAACAATAAAAAACATGACTATGAAACCAAGAATACTGTTTGTCTGCATTATGGCATGTGCCGCAGTTGCCTTTTTGGCGACAGGCTGCGGTGACAAAAAGGCAAAACCGCATGCCGAAAAGGCAGAAGAAACCGCCGAAACCGCCGACACTACCGTCTATGGAGTGTGTGGTGAAGGCACGTCGATGCACAGTCTGCAACTCGTAACCGACTATGGCGACACTGTGACTTATGTGATAAACGACGAAGGCGATGCCCCGACCGATGTGCAGGGAGGCCTGATGGCAGGCGACCATGTGGCGGTTGTCGGCACGAAACGCGACGGCGAGGCGGTGGCCGACAGGGTGATAAACCTTACATCGTTGCTCGGTCACTGGACAAGCATTGACCGGAATTTCGAACTCGAAGAAGGCGGAACGGTAAAGTCGAGCGTCAAGGCCGAAACAACACCGTGGACAACATGGAAAATATTCAACGGAAACCTCGTGCTTAACCGCGACACTTTCGTGATATACAACCTTGGGGCCGACTCCCTCTATATAGAAAACGGAAAGGGAATATACGCTTTCAAGCGGCAGTATTGATTGTTATGGAACCATTCAGAGTGCACATATTGGGGTGCGGCTGCGCATTGCCCACCATGAGACATTACGCTTCGTCGCAGGTTGTTGAAATCCGCGAGAAACTGTTCATGGTTGATTGTGGCGAAGGGGCACAAGTGCAACTGCGCCGCGCAAGGCTGCGTTTCACTAAAATCAGTGCCGTATTCATCACGCACATACATGGCGACCATTGCTTCGGACTGATTGGTCTCATCTCAACGTTCGGTATGCTCGGTCGCACAGCACCTTTGGCTATATATGCACCAAAGGATTTGGAAGATGTGCTGAAAGTAATGATCGACAAGTTCTGCTACGGCTTGGAGTATGAAATAGAATTTCATGCGGTTGACACCAAAAAGCAAACTGTGATATACGAAGACCGCAGCCTCACGGTTGAGAGCATTCCCTTACGCCACCGGGTGCCGTGTTCCGGCTATCTGTTCAGGGAAAAACCGTTGCTGCCGCACATCCGCCGCGACATGATTGATTTCTACAACATCCCCGTTTCGCAGATAAACAACATAAAAAACGGTGCCGACTGGGTTGACAGTGAGGGTAATGTGGTGCCTAATGAAAGGCTTGTAATGCCCAACCAAAGCGCACGCAGCTATGCCTATTGCAGCGATACGCAATATCTTCCGCAGTTGAGTGAGATGATACGCGGTGTGGACACACTGTATCATGAGGCTACATATCTGAGCAGAGATGAAGAGCGGGCGAAGCTTTATTTCCATAGTACTGCGGCACAGGCGGCCCAAGTGGCAAAGGATGCCGGTGTGGGCAAACTCGTGCTTGGACATTACAGTGCAAAATATGATGATGAAAGCGAACTGCTGGAAGAGGCGAAGTCGGTATTTGCAAATACAATTTTGAGCGACGAGAACATTATTGTAGATGTGTAGTTAAATATGGTTAACAAAAAAGGAATATATAATCTTTATGTTTCCACATTCAAATAAAAATGGCTATTTTTGCCGTAACAAAGAAACAAACGGTGCAATTATGACAAAATTCGTCCTTACTATAATATTCTCAATACTTGCGTTTGGTGTAAACACTGCATCAGCCAATAGCAGAAGTGCGGTGGAAATGATTGACACTGAAACGCAGAATGTCACGATTTCGGTAGTTGAATCGTCTGTGCATGTTAGCGGTGCCAACGGCCAGGTGCTTTCTGTCTACAGAATTACCGGCGATTGCATTCTTAAAGTAAAGGTCGAAGGCAATGACAAACGTTTCGATTTAAACCTTCCAAAGGGATGCTACATTCTGAAGGTAGGCAAGGTTGTGCGTAAAATTGTGATAAAGCAATAAGTCGTTTGGCAATTGTGCGTTATATATTCGCAATGCTCGTTGCAGCATTGTTGTTTTCGTGCCAAAGCAAGCAACATAGAAAAGAAATCAAGCTGGATAGTTTTTCCGGCTTGTGCGACTCGCGTTATACGGTCGATGCATCGGCGGTAAGGCATAATGTGTCAAGACTTTTGGCGGCTGACAAAGACGTGTGCAAGCTCGACCGCTTTGTCAGAGATTATTATTCGGGCGACAATCCCTTTCTGTGGATAACAAAATCGGGCGTTACATCTAAGGCCGACAGCGTGTTGGCATATATGGAAAACATTCCGCGAATGGGTTTCGACAAAGAAAAATTCGGCTATTCGGAAATAAAGGAAAGCCTTGCGGCTTATCGTGCGCTTGAATTCGGGCAAGGCAAAAACAACATAAACTACGTGTTGGCACGGCTGGAATATAATTTGTCGAAGGCATATTTCAGATATTGTATAGGTCAGCGTTACGGCTTTGTAAATCCTGCAAAGTTGTTCAACAGTGTTGATGTGAGAGACAGCGACTCTGTAAGGGTGAGCTATCGTGTGTTGTACGACGTGAAGACAAGACGTCCTGACAATGCTTTCTATGCTGATGCCTGTGCCGCTCTGCACTCTCCTTCGTCGGCCGGGACTTTCCTGCACGACTCAAAGCCGCACAACAATTTGTTCGGCATACTCGAAAAGCGCCTTGCCGACAACTGCAATGCTTATGAGCGCAAGCTCATCTTGTGCAATATGGAGCGAAGCCGATGGAACCACTACGACTACCCGCAAGACAACAAAAAGTATGTTCTCGTAAATATCCCTTCAAGTCATTTGTGGGCGATAGACAATAACCAGTGTCTTTCGATGCGTATCGGATACGGAACATTGGACACAAAGACTCCGCTCATCACAAGCAAGATATTCAGAATGGACTTCAATCCACAGTGGGTCATCCCGAAGAGCATTGTGAAAAAGTCTATCGTGCAGCATGCCGGAAATGCTTCCTATTTCGAAAGTCACAACTATTACATATACGACCGCACTTTGCAGAAAAGCGTAGAACCCTCGTCTGTATCTGGCGGGATGCTCCTCGACAAGAGATACCGTGTTATTCAGCGTGGAGGAAAGGGCAATGCGCTCGGCCGTGTGATATTCAGATTTGATAACGATTGTGCCATTTTCATTCACGACACGTCAAATCCCGG
The DNA here is from genome assembly GCA_963654815.1 of Lachnospiraceae bacterium. Classification (GTDB taxonomy): domain Bacteria; phylum Bacteroidota; class Bacteroidia; order Bacteroidales; family Bacteroidaceae; genus Prevotella. The sequence continues at coordinate 5,713 of CAVKCP010000001.1, forward strand.
CGTGTTTTCAAAGGCCGACAGGAGCGTTTCGCATGGATGTGTCAGGGTGGAGAAGCCTTATGAGCTGGCCGTATTCATGCTCGGAAAAACCGAAAATGACGTTCTTGACGACATAAAGTATGCCATGACCTACGGTGACAATGGCGATGACGGAAATGGGGAAAGCGGCGCGACTTATGCAAAGCAAAGAAAACCGATAGGAAGTTTGCGCGTAGATCCAAACATTCCGGTGTTTATCACATATTATACAATGTATCCTGACGTGAGCGGGACATTGCAAGTGTATGATGACGTGTATGGATATGACCAGTTGTTGTATGGTCGCCTGACCGAATTCATGTAAAAATTTTAAATGCATAGGCTGCGGAATGATGACGGAAAGGCAGAAATATTTCTCTGATGTAGTGAACCGATACAGCGAAACACTGTATTGGAAAATAAGGCGTATAGTGCTCTCTCACGACGATGCAAACGATGTGCTCCAGAATGTTTACATAAAGGCATGGAATAATCTTGACGACTTTCACGAGAAATCAAAAATCTCCACTTGGCTTTATAGAATAGCAATTAACGAGGCATTGGACTTCCTTCGGAAACAGAAGCACATGGTTACGGCTGCACCGGGCAACAGTGACACCCCCGTGGCCAATATGCTTATGGCCGATGAATTCTTCGACGGCGACGAAGCCCAGGCCTTGTTGCAGGAGGCAATAGCCCGGTTGCCCGACGTGCAACGCGTGGTTTTCAATCTGAGGTATTTTGAAGAAATGAAATACTCGGACATGAGCAAACTGCTGGACACGTCGGAAGGTGCATTGAAGGCAAGCTATCATATTGCTGTGGGCAAGATAACCGATTTTTTGAAAGACCGTGGTTAAACCATTGACACATTGTTACGTCTAACAAGTAAATATGCAAAATAAATATGTCAACAGATTCCTTCATTAAAGAAAAATATGGACAAAAGCAGCCATTCAGAGTTCCGGCAGGCTATTTTGAAGGGCTGTCCAGCCAGATAATGGCCTGCACCGACAACCGGCAGGCTTTGAAAAGACCCGGATTATGGGGCAAATACAAAAAAGCTTTGTTGCTTGCGGCTTGCTTGTGCGCCTTTGTTGTCAGCACGGCAGTGTATGTGCATTCTGCTTACAATGCCAATGATGCAATGGCCAAGGGCGGCGTGCAGGGATTGTCTGACGACCATTCCATGGAGAGCATTGCCGATTATACAATGCTCGACAATGAAGATATATACGCATTGGTGTCGAATTATTAAACTTAAACGCCTTGAAAAGATTTCTTATAATAATCATATTATCGGTATTGTCGGTGTCTGTGTCGTTCGCACAGGGCAACCGAAAATTCAATCCAGCTCGGTTTGAGGCCGATTTGGAGAAATTCATAACCACCGAAGCGCATCTTACGCAGAGCGAAGCAGCAAAGTTTCTCCCTCTTTACAGGGAAATGCGCCAGAAGCAGATGGCGTATTTCAAGAAAGACAGAGACCTCTTCAGAAACATAAAATCTACCGACAACAAGGCTTGCGAAAATGTAATAAAGCAGCATGATGCTTATGAAATCGCCATAAAAAAGATACAAAGCACCTACCACGGCAAGTTTGTCAAGGTGCTGCCGCCTTCAAAAATCCTGCAGATAATGAAGGCCGAAGACAAATTTCACAGGCAGTTGTTCTCACATTCTGGTTCGCATAAGGGAGGACGCAAGTAATGTCGCGCTACTTTATCGAATTCTGTTATGACGGAACACGCTATCATGGTTGGCAAATACAGCCCAATGGCAATACTGTTCAGGCCGAACTGCAGAACGCATTGAGTAAAATTCTTCGTAAGGAAATGGTTGTTGTTGGTGCAGGGCGCACCGACACCGGAGTGCATGCCCGTATGATGGTGGCTCATTTCGATACAGATGAGGTGATAAACTGCAGTCAGCTGGTTTACCGCATCAACCGTATTGTGCCGCACGACATTGCCGTTTACTCGGTGTATATGGTGTCTCCCGATATGCACGCGCGTTTCAGTGCTACCCGGCGCACCTATCATTATTATATACACACGCGTAAAGACCCGTTTGCAAGCAAGTATTCTTGTGAAATGCACTATGACCTCGACTTCGAACTAATGAACAAAGCGGCTGCACATTTGCTTGATGTGCAGGATTTCGGAGCTTTTTGCAAGAGCAATTCTGATGTGAAAACAACGTTATGCAATATCTCAGAGGCCGTTTGGGTGAACGACGATGAAACCCATTGGCATTTTGTTATTTCGGCAAACAGGTTTTTGCGTAATATGGTAAGGGCCGTTGTTGGGACTCTGGTAGAGGTTGGCCGTCACAGACTGACATTGGAAGAATTCGACAATGTGGTTGCAAGTGGAAATCGTTCTAGGGCAGGGGAGAGTATGCCCGGTAATGCCTTGTTCTTGGAGAAAATAGAGTATTGAAGCTTTTGAAGTAAAGATTGTATGTGGTTGTTGCTGGCTTTCCTTTCGGCAGCATTGTTGGGCTTTTATGACATAAGCAAGAAAAGCGCGCTCAACAATAATGAAGTGTTGCCCGTTTTGTTTCTGAACACGCTGCTGTGCAGCTTGATTTTCCTGCCGTTTATCATTTTGTCGTCTTGCACGCATGTCTTGGATGACACTCAATTTCATGTTGGTCATTATGGCATTGCCCTTCATTTGCGCATAATACTCAAAAGTTGTATAGTTCTATCTTCGTGGATAATGGGCTATTTTGCCATGAAACATCTGCCCATTACGATTGTTGGTCCGATTAATGCCACGCGTCCTGTGTTTGTGCTTGTAGGTGCAATGCTTGTGTTTGGCGAGCATCTTAATGTCTATCAGTGGGCTGGTGTCATTATAGCCATAGTGTCGTTGTTCTTGCTTGGCAAAAGCGGCAAGAGCGAAGGAATTGATTTCAGGCATAACAAGTGGATTGTATTCCTTCTCGGGGCAGCAGTTATGGGCGCGATAAGTGGGTTGTATGACAAATACTTGATGGCTTCTCCGCAAGACGGTGGAGTGGGGCTTGACCGTATGGCGGTGCAAAGCTGGTATAATTTCTACCAATGTATTGTTATGGGAACGGCAATACTCGCGATATGGATACCCGGTAGGCGAAGCGGAAAGCGTTTCCAGTGGCGTTGGAGCATAGCGCTTATAAGCGTGTTTCTAAGCATGGCCGACTTCCTGTATTTCTACGCCTTGAGCTTGCCCGGAGCAATGATTGCGGTTGTTTCTATGGTGAGGCGAGGAAGTGTTGTGGTTAGTTTCCTGTTTGGAGCGATGATTTTCCACGAGAAAAATCTTAAAGCCAAGGCTTTGGACGTGCTTTTGGTGATTATTGGAATGGTGTTCCTCTATATAGGAAGCAGGTGAAATGGGTGAGTGGCGGCGGCTTAATGCGTCGTTACCTATTTCTTTTTCTTGGTTCTTCTTGTGATGCGATAAAGGAACAAGAGATAGCGTCTTATGGGGAGCAGATGCATCCATAAGAATGAATAAAATTTCCATTTTGCCGAATCGGTGCGTTCTATTTTGCTTTTTCCTTTCCTGTAGAACCCTACGGCATATCCGTGTATGTTGGATATTCGGCATTGCTCTGTGCTCAGATTGCCGTCGCCCATAAGCACAACACGGTCGCCTTCTATTTCGGTTATTCGGTGCAGCACGTAACGCTTGTCTGCTATTTCGGCCAAAACTACATCGCCCACATTCAGATACGATGCCTTTTTGAGCAGTGCTTTGTCGCGGTTGTCTTCAAGAAAAGGTCTCATGCTTATTCCCCTTAGCATGAGTGTTACGGTGTGTCCACTGTCAAGCAGGGTTATTATTTGGGGAATTATCACCTCATTCTGAAAGTGTATGCGTTTTATTTCTTTATTGTCGAATGGCATAATATGGCGGCTTCTTTATTTGGCAGACATTCCAATTTGTAGGTGGAAGGTGACAATTCGATGAGTTTTATAACCGTGTCGCAAGTGTTTCTGAACACCGTCTTGTCCCATTTCATCGTTGAACATGACGGTAATATTTGCGAGAAGGCCATTGTGGGCGTAAGTTTTGTTACGCGGTTTTCGCTTGCACGTTCTATTTTCGTTATCGCTCCGAGTCGGGCTTTGGTGTTGCGGTAGCATGGAGTCTTGCCGCTCCACGGGCTTCCATATATGTATGCTTCGCTGTTTATGATGCGTATTACCGGGTTGTCGTCGTTCATCAGGTCGCAACCGGGTATGCTTTGCATCCACAAACTTGTGTGTGTGCTTTTGCCTGTTCCGCTTTTTGCTGTGAAAGCATAGCCCCATTCGCCCTGTCTTATTGTCGAAGCGTGCATGAGCAGAGTGTTGACAAAACTCCCACTGAATGCAAAGGCCATCATTATGGCATTGTTCAAACCGAATGCCCGCATGGCCTTGTCGCCGTTCAAGGCGCAAGAACACACCGAAAAGTCGTTGTTTGACTGCAGCAGACAGCAGTTACGCCTTTTCACATCCTTTATTATGAACTGGTAGCCACCGTCGCTTACGGCATCGACAACGGTATCGCCGTTGCCCGTATCGAATGTGCCGATGTTTTCACGGTATTTCTTGTTTATCGGGCGTAAGTCGTCGTCAACGGTAAGCGAAAAGAGAATTTCTGATGACGGAGCATCTGTTCTGAATACACGAAATGAGGGAAACAAGTCGTTTTCATTGTTCTTGTTGCCCACAAATGTTATCTTTATACACAAATCGGCAATGGTATAGAACCGTTCTAACGCGGTTCTTTCGTCGTCAATACAGCCATTGTTGGTGTTTTGTGTATGTATTCCGTCCATCAGTCTATGCTGAAAAGTGGTTATTTACCTTTCTTTTTCTTTGCTGACTTTTCCTTCACTGCTTTTTCTTTTGTTGCAATTTCGTTTTCTTCCGGCTTTATCGGTGTGAAGGAAAATTCATTGGCAGCGATGTATTTTATGTCGTATTTACCCTTGCCCGTGTAGCGTTTCTTCATAGAAAAGTATTTCTTTTCCACGGCCTTGCGCGTAAGTGCAAAGGTTGTTACGCAGGTGGGGTAGTCCACTCCGCGCCTTTTGAGGTAATCACGGAACTGGTAGGAGTAGTTATCGCGGCTATACAGAAATTTCGTCTTGGCATCAATCCAGGCCGAATCGATTTCCATTATGTCTGTAAAATAGACGGTAGAGTCGTTGAATGATGCGGCAAAGCCATACATGTAGAGCTTTTCCTGCTTGTTTGAAGCCTGCATGAGTGCAGGAACCAGTGCCAGTATTAAGACAAGAAGTTTTTTGATATTCATGTTTGTTTTGATGTTATCGGCCAAGATAAGCTTTCAGAGCTTTGTTCTTGGTGTTGTTTCTGAGTTTTCTTATTGCTCGTTCTCTTATTTGTCTCACCCTTTCGCGTGTCAGCCCCATGCTTTTGCCAATCTCTTCCATGGTGAGCTCTTGCTGCCCGATGCCGTAGAATGCCTCAAGCACATTGCGTTCTCTTTCGTTGAGTATCTGCATGGCGTTCACGATTTCGTCTTTCAACGACTGCATAACCATTTCATCGTCGGTAGAAGGCGATTGGTTGGGTATTGTGTCAATCAGTGCAGTGGCGTTGTCAACGCCTGACATTGGGGCATCTGCTGAAATCTTCCTGGCATCGTAATGCAGTGTCTCTTCTATCTTGCCGTGTGGTATTTCGGTGTTGTCGGCAAGCTCGTCAATGCTTGGAGTGCGCTCGTTTTCCTGTTCAAATCGGTGCATCTCGCGCTTTATCTTGCGCATTGTCTCCACTTGATTTGCGGGGATTCTCACTATCCGTCCCTGCTCTACAAGTGCTTGCTCGATGCTTTGGCGTATCCACCACACGGCATAGGAGATGAACTTGAAGCCTCGTGTCTCGTCGAATCTTTCGGCGGCCTTTATCAAACCTATATTGCCCTCGTTGATAAGGTCGGGCAGGCTTAATCCTTGATTTTGGTATTGCTTGGCCACAGAAACCACAAAACGCAGGTTGGCTCTTGTGAGTTTCTCCAATGCTTTGGCATCGCCAAGCTTGATACGCCTTGCCAATTCCACTTCTTCCTCAACCGATAGGGTGCTCTCATGGCTTATGTCGTGCAGATATGCAGCTAGAGATGCGCTCTCGCAATTGGTGAATTTCTTGGTTATTTTCAACTGCCTCATGGGATAAGGGATTTTGATAATATTACAAAATTAGCTAATAATATTTAGAATGGCAAATATTCAATGGCATATTTTGCGACAATTTGATTTATAACACAGGAAAAGTTGTGAAGGCTTACACCTGCACAACTTTTCCTGTATCGCAATGTTTTGGGTTGGAGCCTTGTCGGCTCTGTATTAGTTTTCTTCAAGTGGAACGGCGAAATACGATTTCTTTCCGCTCGGGTTGATGCCCTGTATGTAGAGCACGGGGTCTTTGCTTGTAGAGGCTTCTTTCACGATGTTCTGAAGATCGTCTATCGTCTTCACGCTCGTGTCGTTCACTTTCTGTATGATGAAACCTTTGCTCACGCCGGCGGTCTTCAGCTTTCCGGTGTTCACTTTCAGCACTTCAAGACCGTAGGCTATGTTGTATTGGCGTTTCTGTGCATCGGTTATCTCGCGGAAATTGGCTCCCAACACGTCGAGGTCGGCCTTTTTCACAACTTGCGTGTTGCCTTGCTCGTTTTTCAGAGTTATGGTTTTTGTTGCCTTGTGCTTGTCGCGCAGGTAGGTAAGCGAAACCTTGTCGCCCGGACGCTTCTTGGCTATTATCTCCTGAAGCTCGGCCATCTTGCTCACTTGCTGGCCGTCAACCGATGTGATAATGTCGCCCTCTTTCAGTCCGGCTTCCTGAGCAGCACTTTCGTCTGACACTTTGGCAATATATATGCCTTCCATTGTTCCGAGGTCAACATCCTTGCCTTCTTCCTTCTGGGCATCCACATAGTTCTTCACGTCCTGACCGCTGATGCCAATAATGGCACGCTGCACTGTTCCGAACTTCTTGAGGTCGTCAACCACCTTGTTCATAATCGATGTCGGAATGGCAAATCCGTAACCGCTATACGATCCTGTTTCAGAATAGAGCATGGCGTTGATGCCGATAAGTTCGCCGCGTGCATTTACCAGCGCACCGCCCGAATTGCCTCGGTTTATGGCTGCGTCGGTTTGTATGAACGACTCTACGCCGTTTTGATAGAGTGACCTTCCCTTTGCACTGACAATTCCGGCGGTCACGGTGTTGGTGAGGTTGAAAGGGTTGCCTACGGCCAAAACCCATTCGCCCACCTTTATGTCGTCGCTGTTGGCTATGGTTATTGCCGGAAGGTTCTTGCAGTCAATCTTTATCAAGGCCAAGTCGGTGGTCTTGTCGGTGCCTATGATGCGAGCCGAATATTCCTTGTTGTCGTTGAGCGTTACGGTGAGTTCGTCGGCACCTTCCACAACGTGGTTGTTGGTGACAATATAGCCGTCGGCTGAAATTATAACGCCCGAGCCCGAACCTTGTTGTTTCGGTGTGCGCACGCTGCGCTTTCTCGTGCCTCCCTTGCCTTGTCCGGGCGAGTTGAAGAAGCCGAACGGGTCGGAGAAGAAATCGCTGAACGGATCGCTTTCCACTTCAACCGTCTGTATCTTTGAGTTGCGTGTGTTTAGAATATGCACGACAGTAGGGAGCGCTTTCTCTGCTGCGTAGGTGAGATCGATTGGTTGTCCGGCTATTGCTGCGGGTGTGTTGCTTGCCAACGCGCTGGTTGGCAGGCTTGACGGCAATGCAATCGAGAAGACGCATGCCGTAGCTAATGCAATTCTTGAATACTTTTTCATTTGCTATATTATTTATGTCTTTTTCATTTTACAGTGCGGAATGAGTGTTCCGCAAGTCTTGAATGGTGGTGCAAATATATGCGCAATATTTGTTAACGGGACAATTTGTCAGTAATCTTTATTCCATTTTAACACAACCAAATTGCATATTAACGGCTATTAATTGCAACTGTCGGCATTTTTGCATACGTTTAGCAAATGTGCAGCATACGGTGCATGTGTGTGCTTCGTATGCCGCACGAGCGTGCTGCGTTTGGCTTTGGGTGATAAAGAAAATGCCTGTGCCACTCGCGGAAGTGGTACAGGCATTTGTATGAGTACGTCTGTGGATGTTTGTTAAAATGTGGCAGACAGTACGTTAGCTATTGCTTGCCGGACAGTTGTGCATCCATGTTTGCGGCGGCACGCCTTCCGTCGCCCATAGCGAGGATTACTGTTGCCCCTCCGCGCACTATGTCGCCTCCGGCATATATGTTGGATTTTGAACTTTGCATGCGGTCGTTCACGACAATGGTGCTTTTCCTTCCCAGTTTAAGACCTTCTATCGAGCGCGGAACGAGCGGGTTGGGCGATACTCCCACGGCCACCACCACTTGATCGACATCGAGTGTAAGCGTTTCGCCTTCAACCGGTATCGGGCTCCGTCGGCCGCTTGCGTCAGGTTCGCCAAGCTTCATCACTTGCAGAATGGCCTGCTTCACGGCTCCTTTCTCGTCGGCGATATATTCTATGGGGTTGTGTAGCGTGAGGAAATTAATGCCTTCTTCCTTGGCGTGTTTCACCTCTTCGAGTCGTGCAGGCATCTCTGCTTCCGATCGGCGGTAAACCAGTGTCACGTCGCCCCCGAGGCGTTTCGCAGTGCGGCATGAGTCCATTGCTGTGTTGCCTCCGCCCACTACAAGCACCTTGCGGCCTATGTTTATAGGTGTGTCGGTGTGGGGATTTGCGGCATCCATAAGGTTGATGCGTGTGAGATACTCGTTGGATGACATTATATTGAGTGAGTTCTCGCCCTTGATACCCATGAAATTGGGCAGACCTGCGCCTGAACCTATGAATATTCCCTTGAAACCTTCGTCTTCAAGTTGGTCTATTGAGATGGTCTTTCCTATGATGCAGTCGGTGTAGAACTTCACTCCCAGCTTCTTGAGGTTTTCTATTTCAACGTCTACAATGCGGTTGGGAAGTCGGAATTCGGGTATTCCGTATTTCAGCACTCCGCCTATCTCGTGCAGGGCTTCATACACATGCACGTCGTAACCCTTCTTTGCCATATCGCCAGCAAAGCTCAGTCCCGACGGGCCTGAACCCACAACCGCTACTTTTATGTCGTTGTCGGCGGCTTTCTGCGGTGTGGCTATGTTGCCGCTTGTGCGTTCGTAGTCGGCGGCAAAGCGTTCCAGGTAGCCGATGGCCACTGCTGGCTCGTTCATCTTCAGGTGTATGCACTTGCTTTCACATTGCTTTTCCTGCGGACAAACGCGTCCGCACACGGCCGGCAGAGCCGATGTGCTTTTCAAAACTTTTGCTGCTGCGAGGAATTGTCCGCGCTCTATGTTCTTTATGAACGACGGTATGTTGATGTTGACAGGGCATCCTTCCACACAGGTAGGCTTTGCGCAGTCGAGACAGCGGTGGGCTTCGGTCATGGCCATAGCCTTTGTCAGACCGATGTTTACTTCTTCTGTGCGTGTCGTGGCACGGTAGGCTGCATCAAGTTCTGGCATCTTTACGCGGCTTATGGCTTTCCGTTCTTTGGGTGACATGGCTTTGCGCAAGTCTGCACGCCACTGGGCATTGCGGTCGGTGAGCTGTTCTACCGTGTCTTCAACCGGCGGTTCGTCCATGGGTTCGGGCTCGCTTTCGGCACAGGTAGTTTCTGTCAAGCTGTCGATGTGCTCTTGGAAATGTTCCATTTCTTCACGTTCGGCTTCCTTGAATGTTCCCATGCGCTTGAACATCTCGTCCCAGTCAACGAGTGTTCCGTCAAATTCCGGACCGTCGATGCACACGAATTTCATCTTGCCGCCTATTGAAAGACGGCATGCTCCGCACATTCCCGTTCCGTCAACCATAATTGTGTTGAGCGAAACGTCGGTTGGTATGTTGTATCTCTGCGTGAGAAGACAGCAGAACTTCATCATGATAGGAGGGCCAATGGCAAATACTTTGTCAATATGCTCCTGGTTTATGTATTTCTCAATGCCTATGGTTACAACGCCTTTTTCGCCATACGACCCGTCGTCGGTCATAACAATGAGCTCGTCGCTGCTCTCCCTTACTTCGTTTTCAAGAATTACAAGGTCTTTGTTGCGGCCTGCTATGACAGAAAGCACTCTGTTGCCAGCTGCCTTCAATGCTCTAACAATGGGCAGCATAGGTGCTATTCCTACACCTCCGCCCGCACAAACCACGGTTCCGAAATTCTTTATGTCGGTAGGATTTCCCAATGGTCCAACCACATCGGTTATGTAGTCGCCTACGTTGAGCGAGCATAATTTGCACGAGGAAAGACCTACGTTCTGCACGACAAGCGTGATAGTTCCTTTCTCGGTGTTGGCATCGGCAATCGTGAGAGGTATTCTTTCGCCGTTGCGACCTATTCTTATTATGACAAAGTTACCTGCTTTTCTGCTTCGGGCAATCAAAGGCGCTTCGATTTCAAATAGAAACACTTTCTCTGAAAAGCGTTCTTTCTTCACTATTTTGTTCATGGTGTTATGTATTTTATGGCTTGTGGTTCGGTAGTATCCGCTATGGCGGTAAGGCAAAGGCATTGAAATCAAAATGGGTGTCTGGGGATTTTTGTCTCCAGACACCCATAATATGGTCGTATTAGAAGTTCTTGTCGTCGAGCATTTCAAACCCGCAATAGGGCACAAGGGCTTTTGGAACTCTTATTCCTTCGGGGGTTTGGTTGTTTTCGAGAATGGCCGCAACGATGCGCGGGAGTGCCAATGCAGAACCGTTGAGGGTGTGGCACAACTCGATTTTCTTCGTTTCGGCGTTTCTGTAACGGCAGTGCAGGCGGTTGGCCTGGTAGCTTTCAAAGTTTGAAACCGACGAAACTTCGAGCCATCTCTTCTGTGCTGCGCTCCAAACCTCGAAGTCGTAGCATATTGCTGAAGTGAAGCTCATGTCTCCGCCGCAAAGTCTCAGAATGTGGTAGGGCAGTTCCAGCTTCTTGCACAGGCCTTCAACGTGATCCAGCATCTCGTTGAGTGACTGGTAAGAATGCTCGGGTTTGTCGATGCGCACTAGCTCCACCTTGTCGAACTGGTGCAGACGGTTAAGTCCACGTACATCCTTTCCGTAAGAACCGGCCTCTCTTCTGAAGCATGCAGAGTATGCGCAACGTTTGATGGGAAGGTTCTTTTCGTCGATAATCTCGTCGCGGAAGATGTTGGTTACGGGCACTTCGGCGGTAGGAATGAGATAGAGGTTGTCGAGCTGGCACTGGTACATCTGTGCTTCTTTGTCGGGCAATTGGCCTGTACCGTAGCCTGATGCTTCGTTGACAACAAACGGAGGCTGTATTTCCAGATACCCGCTTTTGCGTGCTTCTTCCAAGAAGAAGGCTTCGAGTGCACGCTGGAAACGTGCCATCTTACCTATATATACGGGGAAACCTGCGCCTGTAATCTTTACTCCAAGGTCGAAGTCGATGAGATTGTATTTCTTGCACAGGTCCCAATGGCACATTGCATCCTCGGGAAGTTCGGGTATCTGTCCGCCTTCTTTTACCACGACATTGTCGCTGGCATCCTTTCCTTCGGGCACATCGTCGTTGGGAATGTTCGGTATGGTGCAGAGAAGAGCTTCCAATTCTTTCTTTGCATTGGCTTCGTTCTCTTCAAGTTCTTTGTTGCTTTCCTTGAGTTGGGCTACATTTGCTTTGATTTTCTCGGCTTCGTCTTTGGCTCCCTGCTTCATGAGCATGCCTATTTGCGACGACAATTTCTTTACCTCCGAAAGGTTACTGTCGAGTTTCTGCTGCGCTTCACGGCGGCGTTTGTCAATCTCGAGTACCTTGTTTACTGCTTCTTCTGCGTTCTCAAAATGCTTTTTCTTCAAGCCTTTGACAACACGTTCAGTTTCCTCACTGATGAGTTTAAGTGTAAGCATATGCTAAAACGTTAAAATTATAATCGTATAGTGTATTGCAAAATTACATATTTTTTTTCTTTCAACAAGAAATGTGTCTGTAAAAAATCTGTAAGATAGATGTCGGATAAATCATAATAAAATGCAAATAAAACGTAAAATTGGAATAATTACAATTTTAAATTCTTTGTTTACGAAAGCTTTTGCTATCTTTGCAAGCGTAATCAGATGTGCATTGGTGTGGCGACACAACATAAATGCGTTTCGCTCAATTGTATATTTGATTTCGCATATTGTGTAAAACGACTGTATAAAAGTTGGAAAAACCTTATAAAACATTATGAATATGAAAGATCTTAAAGGAACAAAAACCGAGAAAAACCTCATGGAGGCATTTGCAGGAGAGTCTCAGGCCCGCAACAAATACACTTATTTTGCGTCGAAAGCGCGCAAGGAAGGCTATGAGCAGATTGCCGCTCTGTTTGAGGAAACTGCACTCAACGAGAAGGAACACGCCAAGATGTGGTTCAAACTTCTTGAGGGTGGCGCAGTGAAAGACACTATCTCCAACCTGAAGGCTGCTGCCGAAGGCGAGAACTATGAGTGGACTGACATGTATGTAAAAATGGCTGAGGATGCCGATGAGGAAGGATTCCCCGAGATTGCGGCTGCAATGCGCGGCGTGGCAGAAATAGAAAAGCACCACGAAGAGCGTTACCGCCGTCTGTTGCAGAACATAGAAGAGGGCATAGTATTCTCTCGTGAGGGCGACTGCATTTGGCAATGCCGCAATTGCGGCCACATCGTTGTGGGCAAGAAAGCCCCTGAGGTGTGCCCCGTGTGCAAGCATCCGAAAAGCTATTTCGAGATCAAGGCTGAGAATTATTAAATTCTTCTGACTCCTTGCACTGCTTTTTTGCAAGGCAACAAAAAGGGCTGGCTTCAATCAAAACGAAGCAGCCCTTTGTTTTTCAGCGTCACTTGCGGCAAAAGTGCCGAAAGTTTTGCGTGCTGTTATTTCAGTTCAAACTCGGCAGTTGCGCGCACATCGGTTTCGCTTGCACATATATAGGCGAAGAAGCGGCCCGGAGTTGCGGTGAAACCGTGTGTCTTTGTCGACCAGTATTCAAGGTCGCCAAGTGTTATGTCGAAGCTCACGGTCTTTGTTTCACCCGGTTCAAGACTGATTTTGGCGAAGTTCTTCAGTTCCTTTTTCGGGCGTTCTTCAACACATTTCTCCTCGCCGATGAACAGTTCTACAACCTCTTTTCCTGCCACTTTGCCGGTGTTTGTCACCGGAACAGATATGGTTATCTTCCCATCTTTTGTCATCTGCTTGCCCGAAAGCTGCGGTTTGCCATACTTGAAGGTGGTGTAGCTCAGTCCGTAACCGAACGGGAATTGCGGCTGTACATTCTTGGTGTTGAACCAACGGTAGCCTACGAATATGCCTTCGTCGTAATACACCTGCTTGTCGATGCCGGGATAGCCGCGCTTTCCCGAGTTGAAGCAAGGATAGTCGTTCTGTTTCTTGGCGAAAGTCACGGGCAGTTTGCCGCTTGGGTTAATCTTTCCCGAGATAGCTTCGGCGAGTGTCACGCCCGACATCGAGCCGAGATACCAGCAGTGCATCATTGCCTTTACGTTGTTTATCCACGGAGTGGCGAAGGCGTTGCCGCCGAATGTCACCACAATGATGTTCTTCTGTATTTTCGACAGATCGCTTATAAGTTCGTTCTGGCCGTAGGAAAGGTCATACGATTCGCGGTCGCCGTCCTCGCAGTCTTGTTTCCAGTTCTTGTTAAGTCCGCCAATGAATATTATAAGGTCGGCACCTTTTGCTTTTTCAAGAGCCTCCTTTTTCAGTTCGGCCTGTTTCGCATCGTCAATGGGATCGATTGCGTCATAAAGCGGTTTTCCGGCATAATAGCCTTGCACATATTCTATTTTGTCGCCATATATAGCCTTCAGTCCTTCAAGGGGCGACACGTCGCATTTAGTTTTCAGCTCCGAAGAACCTCCGCCTTCGCTCATGTTGCGTGTGGCATTGTCGCCCACAACGAGTATCTTGCGGTATTTTTCGGGACGCAACGGCAGAATGCCTTGATTGTTTTTAAGCAGCACAATGCCTTCTTCGCCTATTTCGCGGCAGGCATCATAGTGTGCCTCTGAACACTGCGAACCCACAGCTTTGTCGGGATTCATGGCCGTGCGGAAAATCAGTCTGAGCACGCGTCCTGCCTTTTCGTTGAGCACGCTCATCGGAATCTTGCCTTCGTTTATGAGTTTTTCAAACGGGTCGGCAAGGCGGTAGTTGTTGTATCCGTTGCTGTGGTCTTCGGTCTTTCCGTTGGTGTCGGTGCCCATTTCTATGTCGAGACCGTTCATTGCAGCCTGCCAAGTGTCGTGGGTTCCGCCCCAGTCGCTTATCACGCAACCGTCAAATCCCCATTCCTTTTTCAGCACCTTGTTCAGAAGTGAGTCGTTGTGGCAAAGGTGTTCGCCGTTCCATAAAGGGTAGGAACCCATTATCGACCACAGACCGGCTTCCTGCACACATTTCTTGAATGCCGGCATGTAGATTTCTCGGAATGCGCGTTCGCCCACGTTCACATTCACTGTGAAACGGTCTATTTCCTGATTGTTCAGCGCAAAGTGTTTCAAGCAGCATGCCACGCCGTTCTTCTGTGCCGCCTTTATGTATGGCACGGCCATTTCGCCGGCCAGGTAAGGGTCTTCGCCCATGTATTCAAAACTGCGTCCGTTGAGCGGAACACGGCATATTGTAGTGCCGGGACCGAGCAAGACATCCTTGCCGCGGAATGCAAATTCCTCGCTTACGGCATTGCCGTATGTCGCGCTCAGGTTGCGGTTCCATGTTGCGGCGAGGCATGTGAGCGACGGAAATGCCACGATGGAGTCGTTTGTCCAGTTGGCATTGTTCCACGAGTTCCAGTCCACCTCGGCACGCACTCCGTGAGGGCCGTCGCTCATCATAAGCTGTCTTATGCCCAGACGAGGCACACCTGCCGACGAGAATTTGCTTTGGGCATGCAGAATGGCCACTTTCTCGTGGGTGGTCATGCGCGACAGTGCATCTTGCACGCGCTCTTCAATCGGTGCTTTGGGATCGAGATATACCGGGGTTTTGGTTTGTGCCAACATTGCGGTTGCGCAGGCAACCAGTAATGATGACGTTAAAACAAGTTGTTTCATATTGTTGTATTTGTGGTTTTTGGGTTTCATTCTTTGTTGCATGGCTTCATGTCAATCACGGTCTTTGCCTCTTTCAGGTCAAAGCCCTTTGCCGTGAGTGTGGCCTTTCCAGCATCCTTTCCGGCCCGAAGTACTACGAGGCATTTGCCGTAGAGCGCACGCCGGTTGTTGGCCTTATACCTTTCGAGCGATGCCTGGAAACCGTTGTCAACGCCTTCAATACGTGCATTACCGTCGGTTGAGAAATATATCTCGTTCATGGCATTGGGGCAAAGGTTGCCATCACGGTCAACCACCTCGACAGTCACGAACACAAGGCTTCGACCATCGGCCTGAATACACTTGCGGTCGGGCGTGAGCCTGATGTGGTCGGGGGCTCCGGCTGTGCGCATAGTCTGTGTGGCCACGATCTTGCCGGAACGTCTTGACACTGCCTTCACTATGCCCGGTTCAAACTTCACGCGCCACATTACATGATATTGGTGGCTGTCGGCCTTGCGGCGCACGCCTTGGCTGCGTCCGTTTATGAATAGCTCCACCTCGTCGGCGTTGTTGTAGTAGCACCAGAGGTCGATGTCCTGGCCGGGTATCCAGTTCCAGTGCGGAAACAGGTGAAGCACGGTCTTTTCTGACCATTCACTTTGATACATGTAGTACACGTCTTTTGGAAAACCGGCGAGGTCGATTATTCCGAAATAACTTGAATGTGCAGGGTAAGGGTAGGGTGTAGGTTCGCCTATGTAGTCCCAACCCGTCCAAATGAATTGACCCGAACACCATGGTGTGTGTTTCACCACGTCCCACGTTGCTTCGTGTGTCGATCCCCATGGCACATGGCAGTTGTCGTAGGCACTGCAACTGTATGAGGGGTCGGTATAAGGCTTCCACCATGCGTCGGGAGCCTCAGTCACCGAGTCGCTCGGCATCTTGTAGAAGCCTCGTGTCTGCAATGCCGACACGCTTTCGGTCATTATGAAGGGTTTGCCGGGGAAATTCTGCGGCACATCCTTTATGTACTGGTGGTGGTAGTTGAAGCCAACGATGTCCAAAGCACCGCTCTTGAAGAGGTGGTTGTTGGGGTCGGGTTCGTTGCATCCTGCCGTTACGGGGCGCGAAGTGTCGAGACCTTTCACAATGTCAACAAGCTGGCGCGTGAGTGCCGAGTTAACGCTCATGTGCCCGTCTTTGGCCAATGTCGATGCGTCGTGGCCGAAGTTAAGCAACAGGTTGGCCTGCTCGAGCGACAAAGTGTCGGCATCGGCGTGCGACCACTGTTCAAGAACCTCGTTGCCAATGCTCCACATCAGAATGCTCGGGTGGTTGCGGTCGCGGCGCACAAGGTCGGTAAGGTCGCGCTCATACCACTTGTTGAAATATCGGGCATAGTCGTTCTGCGTTTTTTTCTTGCGCCACATGTCAAACGATTCGTCCATGACAATGAGTCCCATGGTGTCGCACATCTCAAGAAGTTCGGGTGCGGGCGGGTTGTGTGAGCATCTCACGGCATTGGCACCCATATTTTTCAGCATGCGCAGCTGGCGGTAGAGTGCGTCTTCAGACAACGCTGCACCCAGGCATCCGAAGTCGTGGTGCTGGCACACGCCGTTTATTTTCATAGGCTTTCCGTTGAGCGAGAATCCCGTTGAAGGACTGAAAAGGAACGTGCGCACGCCCGTTTTCGTGATATAGGTGTCAACAACGTTTCCTCCGACAATGATGTCGGTCTGCACCGTATAGATGTATGGCGAGTCAAGAGTCCACAGTTTGGGATCGTGCATGGTGAATGTCTGCGTGTTGACGGGCAGTTTCTTTATGCCATCGCTCTCGGCCTTGTAGCTTGCACACGTTTGTGCCTTCAGAGTGACAGAGCTTTCCGACGATGCCACTTTCTTCATCGTCTGGTCGAATACGGTGTTCTTCACCTTTGCGCGCACATCCTTTGCCGTGGCATTCTCGAGCGTTACGTCTACCTTGAAGCGTGCCTGGCCGTTTGAAAGAACCGTTGGATGCACAAAAGTGCCCCAATGGGCCACGGCCACGGGTGCGGCCTGGGTGATCCACACATGGCGATATATGCCGCAACCACTATACCAACGGCTATTGGGTTGGTCGCTGTTGTCCACACGCACGGCAATCACATTGTCGCCGTCGTTGTTGAGCCACGGCGTGAGTTCGTATCTGAAACTGCTGTATCCGTAAGGGCGTGTGCCTATCTTCTTGCCGTTTATATATACTGTGGAGTTCATGTAAACTCCGTCGAAGTCGATAAACCAACGGCTTGTATTGTCCTTTATGCGGTCGATGTGCAAGTGTTTCCTGTACCATCCCACACCGCCGGGCAAGGCTCCGCCGCCGGCTCCCGAGGGGTTGGAGTCGAGAAAATCGCCTTCTATGGCCCAGTCGTGTGGCAAGTCGAGCAGTCGCCACGACGTGTCGTCATAGTCGGCCATTGCCATTTGTACTGAGTCGCCGAGTGTGAAACGCCAGCTCTCGTCGAAGTTCTTGCGCACCTCGGCGTTGGCTCCCGTCCACATTATAGCCGCTATTATGAGTGTTATGATTTTTTTCATATTGTGTAGGTTGTTGCAGACAGTGTGTTCTGCGTAGGTTTCAATGTGAGATCGTCATGTGCAGAAAGCCCCTTGGTCGCCGTGGCGTGTGTGGAATGTGGCGCACCGCAAATGGTGTGCATGCATGCTGCATGTGCTGCACGCGCGTGCTCCATACGCGCCACGAGGGCTGCGGGGCTTTCTTGGCATGACTTAAAAACCTTGTCGGGGCGGCAAAGGTTAAAGTTTCACCTTTAACTCGCTGCCGTCATAGGCCACGAGCTTGCCTTGTGCCCCGTCGAAGTCGAGCTTTTGGCTGTGCGTCGGCGACACGACAACGATGTTGAAATGGCGTTGTTTCAGCATTCCGTCAAACTCTCCGCTGCGCTTACCCAGCGTGAGCGTCTTCGATGCTTCGTTGTATCTGATGTTGATGGTGGCGTATTTGCCTTTCTCGTAGTTGTAGTTTGTGCCTTCATCTTCGTAGAGCAGGAATTCAGCGTCCTTTCCGGTGTACACATAAAGGTTTATGGTTTCGGCCGGTTTCTCGTCGCTCCATTCGATTTCAGGGCCGAACGGCACGATTGCGCCCTCACGCACAAACACTGGCATCTTCTCATACGGAGCATCGGCAACTATTGTCTGTCCGCCGGCGAAGTGCTTGCCGGTGTAAAGGTCGTACCATCCGCACTGCTTGGGCAGGTAGACTTCGCGTGAGCGTGCCTTGTAGTAGCCCACGGGACATGCCATGAATGCAGGACCGAACATCCATTGGTCGCCTATGTTGTTCACTTTCGTGTCGGAAGCAAAGTCCATTACGAGGCCGCGCATCAGGGTGTAGTCTTTCAGGTTGGCCCATGCTGCGATGCTGTAAAGGTAGGGCATCATGCGGTAGCGCAGTTTGTCGTAGTAGACTATCGACTTGTAGCACGGATGATTTTCGGGAGCTATGTTCCAAACCTCGCGCAGCGGCCACTGGCCGTGGGTGCGGTAGAGGGGCACAAAACAGCCAAACTGATTCCAACGTGTCTGCATTTCGCGCCATTCCTTAAGGTCTTCGTTCTCTTCACCGGTCTTGTCATACAGACCCTGAGCCTTCTCGTAGCGGCTTTCAACCGAGAATCCACCCTGATCCATGCCCCAGAACGGGATGCCCGACATTGAGTAGTTGAGTCCGGCAGTCATTTGGGCGCGCATATCTTCCCACCGTGTGCCTATGTCGCCGCTCCACGATGCGGTGCTGTAACGCTGAAGTCCGGCGAAACCACTGCGTGTGAGCAGGAACACGCGCTTGTTGTTGTCAACGCTGCGCTGCCCGTTGTATATGGCATCGGCATTCACTATCGAGTAGGCGTTGAAATACTCGGTGCTCGAACCGAGTGCCGTCGGGCCACAGAGAGCCTTGCGGTAGCCTATTGGCGTGCAGTCGCGCACGTTGGGCTCAGAGGCATCCATCCACCAGGCATCTATGCCTTCTTTGTATTTCGAGAACAGGTTGTCGTCCATTTGACGCCAGAACATCTTGCGCGCACCTGCCGAATAAGCATCGTAGAAGCCTGCCACATAGCCCGGACCTACCCAGTCGCGCAGCGAGTCTTTCACTGCCTGCGTGTACATCCAGCCTTTAGAGGTGAGCTCCTTGTAGTTGTCGGTGTTGCAGTAGAACTTGGGCCATACTGAAATCATGAAACGTCCGTTCATGGCGTGCACCTCGTCGAGCATTGCCTGCGGGTCGGGATAGCGTGTATCGTCAAACACATGGCTTCCCCACTGGTCGTCTTTCCAGTAGTTCCAGTCCTGCACGATGTTGTCAACCGGTATGTGTCGTTTGCGGAATTCGCCGAGTGTCTGCACAATTTCGTCGGATGTGCGGTAGCGTTCACGGCTCTGCCAGAAGCCCATAGCCCATTTCGGCATGACAGGAGCCTTGCCGGTGAGTGTGCGGTAGCCTGAAATCACACCGTCGATGTTCTCGCCTGCTATGAAATAATAGTCCATGTCGCGGCTCATTTCGCTCCAGATGTTTATGCGGTTCTGCTCTGCATCGGTCGTGGGCGTTGCTACGCGCAATCCGCAATACGACACGTCGCCGTCGGGTTGCCACTCTATTCTTATGGGCACGCGCTTGCCTTTCTCAAGCCGCAATGCGAATTTGTGGCTGTTGGGGTTCCATGCTTTGCGCCAACGTTCGGGCACAACCTCCTTGCCATTAATGAAAACTTTTGTGTAGCCGGCATAATATAGAATGAACTGGAAGTTGCTTGTTTCGCGCGGTTCAATCTCGCCTTCATACACTACGTTTGCTCCTATCAGGTTTATCTCCTTGGGAAGGCGCGTCACTTCGGCACTGTTCTCGTAGTAAATGGAGTCTTCGTCGCGTTGCAGACGCTTGCCGTCGGCCTGCACATACGTTCCTGTCAGGCAGCCACGCTTGCCGTCTTTATTATATAAGGTGAACTCTTCGCCCAACTGTCTGTATGCATTCGGGTTGCCCCAACGGCACAGCGAGTAGGAATCCCAAAGCAGTCCGTAGTTCTTGTTTGATACGACGAAAGGCACAGAAATCTTTGTGTTGTATTGGAACAGTTCCTCGTTCTTGCCTTTGTAGTTCCACTCGTCGGCCTGATGTTGGCCAAGTCCGTAGAAAGCCTCGTCGGCAGGGCTTTCGAATGTGGCATTCCACGACCATCCTTTGCGCTGGGCATCGGTGAGAGTTCCCACGCCTATGTCGCTTGTGGGCACTACATACGGCTTGAATGTCATTCCGTCGCGCGTCTCGTTAAGCAACAATTTGCCCTTTGCGTCATAGAAAGCAATGTGGCCGGTGGCCTCGTTTATTGTCGCGCTAACGTTTTTTGCCTTCAGCGTTATCACTCCTTTCTTTTCGGTTACGGTGTATTTCGGACGCGCATTTTGCGGTACAATCATCAGACTTTTCTTGTCGGTGAAAGTCTCTTCGCGTGTGGCCCGCACGCGAATAATGTTGTCGTTCATCACCTCGAGGCTGACAACGCGTGCGCCGTTGGCGCTGGCATTTTTCACGTTAAGTGTTATTCCCCGTCCCGTGTCGGTGTAGCCTGATGCAAATGAGGCTGATGCCCCCAGCAAGAGGCATGTGGATAGCATGATTTTGGTTTTCTTCATTTTGGTTTTTGTTTTATGTTGTGAATCGTTTTATCAATCTGTTTGTGAATGATTGGCATCCGTGCCGGAGCCCGTTTCAGTCTTTTCGCGTTAGTGCCGAAGGCAGTATGCCGTAGAAATCCTTGAAATATTTTGAGAAATTGCGCGGTTGGTTGAAGCCAACCTTGTAGGCCACCTCGCTCACGTTGAGACTTCCTTCGCGCAAGAGCTGTTCAGCGTGGCGCAGTCGTATGTTGCGTATGAATTCCGAAGGTGTCGTTCCCGTTACCGAGAGTATGCGTTTGTACATGTTCACACGCGACATGCCAAGAGCCTCGCTGAGTGCTTCCACCGACAAATCCGGGTCAGACAGCCGTTTCTCTACATAGGCCGTTGCACGGTCGATAAGCTGTTGGTCGGCCGAAACCACCTGCTCTTCGGTTATCGTCGGAACGATGGATTGTCTCGTGCCGTTGGGTGAGCACGACTCTATTAGCTTTGATATGCGCATGTTCAGTAAGTCGAGGTTGAATGGTTTGGTTATGTATTCGTCGGCTCCGCTGGCGAATCCTTCTATCTTGCACTCGGTTGAAATGCGTGCGGTGAGCATTATGAACGGTATGGAGCAGGTTTTGCGGTTCTCCTTCACGGCCTTGCACAGTGCGTTTCCATCCATTACCGGCATCATCACGTCGCTCAGAATGGCATCGGGACGATGCTTGGCTATTTCTGCCAAAGCCTCTTTGCCGTTGGTGGCAGTGCGCACAATGTATTGCGTTGAGAGTATTTCCGACATGAACGAAAGGAAATCCTCGCTGTCGTCAACAACCATCACCTCGCGTTTCCGGTTCTGCTTGCCCTGCTCAGCACTTGCCGTTATTGCATCGCTCTCATTCAGTGCCGGTTCATCAGACGCATTTCCGATAGTCGGCGAAGCCTCTGTTTCTTCTTCAATCACGGGCAATACCATTGTGAAGACGGTGCCTTTGCCGTCGTTTTCCAAGTTGTCGTTCACCGATATGTTGCCTCCGTGCATCATGGCATATTCTTTGGCAATGTTCAGTCCGAGTCCGCTTCCGCCGAAAACTTTGTCCATGTGGTTGTGCACTTGGTAGAAGCGGTCGAATATGTGCAGCTTGTCGGCATCGCTTATGCCGCATCCCGTGTCGGCCACGGCTATTTCCACCACCTGCTTTGTCTTTACGGGCAATTCCACATAAGTGTCTCTTAGTCTTACGCTGACAGTGACTTTTCCTCCCGTTGGGGTGAATTTCACGGCGTTGGAGAGCAGGTTGTTGAGCACTTTCGACATCTTGTCGGCATCAAACGGGATTGTGAGCGAGTCGGTATCGGTGTGGAATGCAACGGTAACTGACTTCTGCGACAGTTGCGAGAAAGATGTTGTTGCGTCGGAAACAAACTTTACAATGTCAGCCTTCTTTGCTTCCAATGCCATGCTTCTCGTTTCAATCTTGCGCAAATCGAGTGTCTGGTTTACCAAGGTGAGCAGTCGGTTGGCGTTGCGCAGCACGAGTTGCAGCGTTGAACGCTTCTTGTTGTCGTCTTCGTTGGCCACAAGTTTCTCTATTGGCGATATTACAAGAGCCAACGGAGTGCGCAGTTCGTGGCTTATGTCGGTAAGGAACGAGAGCTTCATCTCGTCGAGTTTGCGCTTGCGTTCGGCATCGCGCTGTATCTGTTCAATGCGCATCCGTGTCATTTGCCTGTGTATGGTGAGATACCATGCAAGCCAAATGATACCGCCAAGAAGCATTGCATATATTATGTAAGCCCACCATGAAAGCCACAACGGAGGGTTGACTACGATTGTCATTTCCTCGGTTTGGTTGCTCACGCGGCCGTCTTTCTCCACCACACGCACTTGCAGTGTGTATTTTCCGGGATGCAGATTGGTGTAGGTGACACTTGGCTGCGACTCAACGGTCATAAACCATTTGTCGTTGGCAAATCCTTTTAGACGGTAGAGAAAATGGCATTTCTCGGGAATCGTGACATTGTCTGATGTGAGAAGCACAGTGAATGCATTCTCGTCGTAGTTTAGCCGCAACTCGTGCGATGCGTTTACGGCCTTGTCGAGTATTATGCGCCGGTTGTA
Organism: Lachnospiraceae bacterium; assembly: GCA_963654815.1. Lineage (GTDB taxonomy): Bacteria > Bacteroidota > Bacteroidia > Bacteroidales > Bacteroidaceae > Prevotella. The sequence continues at coordinate 28,663 of CAVKCP010000001.1, forward strand.
TTTCTCGCCTACCGAGAGAAGATGGTCGTAGAGCACAACTCCCGAAAACAATACCTTTGAGTTGATAGTGTTGGGATATGTCTTGCCCGACGGTATCACATTTATGCCGTCCTGACCTCCTATGATGATGTCTCCGTTATGAGTCTTGCTGATGCTGCGATAGTTGAATCTGCGCTTCTGCAGTCCGTCGAGTTCGTCGAAACTGCTTGTGAAGAATGTGTATTCGCCTGCCTTGTAGCCCACTTTCACCCTTATCACGCAATTGGGCAGTGTCGCCCATATATTGCCGTAGGCATCCTCGGCCACAGCGCAAGTCATCTGTGGGTTGTTGAATATGTGCGTTATCTTCCGCGTCTTGAAGTCGTAGACATCAAGCCCAGACATGTTGGCGTTCCACAAAAGTCCTCGGCTGTCTATACAGATGTCGTTTACGGCAAGACTTGAAAAGCCCGTTCCGATTGACGGCGAGGAGATGTCGGTTGATTTTCGGGTCTTCGGGTCAACAAGCGTAACCCCTACTGAATGTCCTACGATGTATCTGCCGTGTCTGTCAAGCTTTACTGATGACACATAGTCAGACTTTATACCGGAGTTGGATGTGTCGTAATTGGCAAATACTCCACGCCGTGGGTCAAGACATTGCACTCCGGCACCGAGTGTTCCGATTATTATGTTGCCATTGTTGTCTTCCGAAAGCGACCAAACGCAGTCGTTGGCCAGGCCCGATGCAGTGCGGTAGGCGGTGAATTTGCCGTCGGCATAGTGTGCAAGTCCACCGTTGAACGTGCCGAACCACAATGTGCCGTCGGCAGCACAAAGACTGCTTACGATGACATCAGAGCCGAGCCCAGTTTCTTGCATAGTGTAGTGCCGTGTATTGCCCGTGCTTGGCTGATAGCAAACGATGCCGTTGTCGTTGGTGCCGCACCAATAGTTGCCTTTGCGGTCAACGGCAATTGTGCAGACATCGCCGATTTTTATTGTGGGATAGTGTGACAGTGTGGGCGAGTAATAAGCCACACCATTGTTGTAAGAACCAATCCACACGGCATTCGTTGGGTCGATATATATGTAGCGTAGTGTGTTGTCGGGAATGGAATTGGGGTTGTCGTTGCTGTGGACGTGGTTTTGCAGAATGCGTTTTCCTATGTTGACCACAATCAGTCCGTGTCGTTCCGATGCAATCCAAAGATTGTGCTGTGCATCTTCTTTTATGTCGTTCACAAAAAAGTTTAGCTTGCCGGTGTCGATTCCGATAGAAGAAAAAAAGGCCAACGGTGAGTCATACCATTTCTTTTGGGCCGAAGAATACACCCAAGTGTGCCCTGTCGAGTGGTTGCTCACCCAATAGTTGTACTGGCTGTCGATGTATGTGCGATAGTAATGTTTGCGGTATTTGTTGCATTCGGCAAGGTATTTGTTCGTCCACACCACTTTGTGTTGTTCGCCGTCGAGCCTTACAAGCACGCCGTTGTTGTAGGAAACGACAATAGAATTGCCCCGTTCGGTTATGCCAGTGACGTATCCCGAATTGGCGATGTCGGCATTGTGCGCTGCATCGAACAGATATGTGCTTTGCTTTTTCAGTGAATAATAGTAACAGCCTTTGCCGTTTACTGCCACCCAGAAGTTGCCTTTGGAGTCGATGAAAATGCGGTTTGGCTTGCCACTCATGCCTTTGTCGCGCATCCATACCGATATGTCTTGGTCGAAACTCTCGGTGTCGGGGTTGTATATGCAATATCCATTGTCGGTCTTTACCAGCAATTTTCCGTCGGTGGTCTCTTGAATTTCGTTGACTTGGTTGCTTGATATTGACGATTTGTCGGCCGAGTTGGAAAAGAAATTCTTGAATCTGAATCCGTCGTAGCGGCATAATCCTACCGCAGTGCCTATCCACAGAAACCCTTGGCGGTCTTTGGTTATGCAGCTGATATGGCTGTCTGAAAGACCGTTGTTTATGTCAAGACACCTGAATTCCATGTTCCTTGCGGCAGACGTGCAGAATGCCACCACCGCAACAAATGCGGCGATGAGTGTGCGCAATATGTTTGTGTCGTTTACAGTTCGGTACATGGCTTGTAGGCGGATTTATGGTTATGAGGTTTAGTTGTGGCTTTTTCAGAACACAAATATAATGTTTTTGTTTGTATATTGAAATATTTTCCTTGCCAAGATTTGCAGAAATGGTGTTTATTGTAAAAAGAATGTTATTTTAGGATAAACGTTTTTCAGATAAAAGCCGGTGTGGCAAAGCCGTGAATACTTCTGTATTTAAAGTTTTGCCGCCACCGGCTTCATCCTGAAACAATTAATATATAATTACATTTACCAACCTGCGTTTTGCTTGTAAGTGTTGCCTGAAAGCGAGATTTCACTGCTCGGTATCTGCCAGAAGCCGCGCTTTTCGCGTATGTTCTGCTCTTTGAACGAACCGGCAATAGTGGTCTTCTGCTTGTTGGTGTACACTTCCGATGGCGTTCCGCTTGCAAGTCCGTTGTCGTTGGCTTGTCCGGCTATTGCCTTTACAAAGGCATCGAGTCCCTGACGTCGCAGGTCGAAATAGCGGATAGCCTCTCCCATGAACTCTTTGTGGCGTTCCTGCCATATAAGTTCGCGTCCGGGTGCGGTAGCTACGTCATGGTCGTGGTTCTTGTAGGCACGCCACATCACCTCGTTGTAGTACTTCGTTGCATTCTGACTACCGAGTTCGGCCGCCATAAGCAGCACGTCGGAGTAGCGCATAAGAATCCAGTCCTGGTCTTGCGAAGTCATGAAATTGGCTCCCGTGACATCGCTTTCAGCTACTGGCATAGATGTTCCGTCGGCAAAGCAAAGCGGTGCATATTTCTTGATTGCATAGCCCGTGAAGTCGGCCACATCGTTGCTTATCTGCTGTGAATATGCAGTATTGCCGTTGTCGTCGACAAGGTTGCGAGTGTTTATTATTGTAGCTTCACCGCGAGTGTCGTCGCTGCTGAACAGAGAGTGGGCATACGGGGTGATGGGGCAGGCTCCCCAACCGAAGTTGTAAGGTGCAACGCTGAGGCTTGGCATGCCGATATTAATCACGAAACGGTTGCCGTTGTAGTTGTTGTTGCTCCAGTTCTGGTCGTTGTTGAATTTCACCACCCACAGTATTTCCTTCGAATCTTCCTTATAGGTGGTCTTGCGTCCCAGTTCCTTGGTTGATTTCTGTGTGCTTGCTCCCGGCCAAAGGTCGGCAAAGTTGGTTTCAAGCGAGTAGAAACCCGACTTGATAACATTCTCGCAGTAGTTAAGTGCGTCGGCCTTTGTAAGTTCGCCGGGCATTGTTTTGCCTTGGTTGTCGTTGTAAACTCCGTCGTAGAAGAGATATACACGCGCCAACATTGCACCTGCTGCATAGCGGCTTATGCGTCCGAGTGTGGCACTGTTGTCGGTGAACTTGTTAGCCGGAATGTTGTCGGCAGCATATTTCAGGTCTTTAACAATCTGCTTATACACCTCGTCGGGGTTGGCCTGCGGCACTATGTCGCGTGTCGGGGTGGTGAGCAGAGGCACATTCTCAAACATGCGCACAAGGTCGAAGTAAGCCAAACCGCGTATTGCTCGTGCCTGTCCTTCTATCACTGCGCGGTCGTCGGCCGATGCCCAGCTTATGTTGTCGAGCGAACCGATGAGCAGATTGCAGTTGTATATGCACTTGTAATAGTCAGTCCAGATGCCGCCGAAGATGTTGGTTTCGTCGTTCTTTATGGTGCAGTCCATGCGGTCGAGTAGTCGGTTGCTCATGTCGCCCGAACTTCCGCCGCCGAAGCAGTCGTCGCCCATGGTTTCGGCAGCCTGATAAAGTGTAGGCCACGAACCGTTTGACACGGTGCGTTGGTATTGGTCGTAGCAGCCGACAACTGCCGATTCGGCCTGCGACTCGGTTTTATAGAAAACAGTGGTGTTGAGACTTGTCTTCGAAGTGGTGTCGAGGAAACTGTCGGTGCAAGCCGACAATGCCACGGCAGCAAGTCCCATGATTATTATATTCGATTTCATAGATATTCGTTTTTGGTTTTAGAATTTCAAGTTTACACCCACAATGAATGTGCGGCAGTGCGGATAAGTACCCGTGTCGATGCCCGACATCCAAGCCTGCTCGCCGAATCCCACTTCAGGATCCATACCGTCGTATGAAGTGAAAGTGTAGAGATTCTGTACTTGGAAGTAGAGACGGGCCTGTGAAATGGCCTTCACTGCTATGAGTTTAGCGAAATCGTAGCCCACCGTGATGTTGGCAATGCGCAAATAGTCGCCGTTCTGCAAGTAGATGTCGGTGAAGTTTGTCCAGTTCTTGTCGTCGTTGGTGAGGCGCGGCAACTTGTTGCTTGTGCCCTCGCCATGCCATCGGTTGAGGAACGTTGTGGTGTAGTTGCTCTTGTAGCTGTTGCCCCAGTTGCGGTAGCCGCCGTTGGCCACCTTGAAGCCAGCCGCTCCCGAGAGCGTTGCCGAGAAGTCAAGCTGCTTGTAGTTGAACCCGAGGTTCAGTCCGAAATTGAATTTCGGGATGCCGTTTCCAAGGTCGGTCTTGTCGTTGTCGTCAATGGTTCCGTTTTTGTCAAGGTCTACAATCTTCAAGTCGCCCGGTGCCACGTTGGGCAAAGTGCCGTTGCCTGCTGCTTTCCAGTCGTCGATTTCCTTTTGGTTCTGGAACACTCCGGCTGTCTTGTAGCCCCAGAAGAAGCCCATGGCGTGGCCGTTTTGGCAACGGAAGAACTCGGGCTGGTTGTTATACATGATATTTGCGTTGGTTGAGTTGCTGCCATATCCGTGGATAATTCCACCCTCAGTAGGTATTTCGTTCACCTCGTTTTTGTTGTAAGCCATGTTGGCTGCCACGTGGTATTGGAAGTCGGCATTCACATGGTCGTCCCATGTAAGTCCTACTTCAAAGCCCTGGTTTGTCACGTTGCCGCCGTTTATGTAAGGTGCTTTTGCACCTGCTGTGGCAAGTATCGGGGCTTGCACAATCCAGTCTTTTGTCTTTTTATAATACCAGTCAAAGTTAAGTCCTAGTCGTGAGTTGAGGAAACGTGCGTCGATACCGAGGTCGGTTTGCTCAGATGTTTCCCATTTCAGGTCGTCGTTGCCAAGACGGTCGGAGATAGCTCCGTTGGTGTTGAGCGTCGAACCCTTGCCAGTTCCGAAGTTATAGCCTGCTCCGTCGAGTGTGACGGTTGCTGCATAGAGGAACGCGTCGATGTTGTTGTTGCCCACCTGACCCCAGCTTGCGCGTATTTTCAGAAAGTCGAGCCATGAGCGTGTGTTCTCCATGAATTTCTCACCAGTCACTACCCATCCTGCAGAAACCGAGGGGAAGTAGCCCCATCGGTGGCTTTTTGCGAAGCGGGAGCTGCCGTCTGCACGCACGGTGAGGTTTGCCATGTATTTGTCTTCATAGTTCCAACCGATACGGCCGAAATAAGAAATTCTGCGATAGTCTTCTGCCGGGTAGCCCAAAGTCTCGCCGGTGTGTCCGTTGCGGTCGTTGCTTACATAAGCGGTGCTCCATTTGTCGTAGATTGAAAGCAACACGTTTTTGCCGCTGAGGTTGTCGCCCTGCGAGCGTTCCACCTCCATACCAACCATGGCATTGAATGCGTTCTCGCCCCACTTCCAGTCATACATGGCCGTGTTGGTCCATGTCAGTGTCCAGGCTTTATACATGCTCTGGTCGACGGTTGACCCCGATGTGCGCTGATCGTTGGTTGTCGATACATAGTCGGGGTTGTAGGCGCGGTAGGCGTTTGAGTTGTGGTTGAAGCCAAGAAGCGTCTTTATGCGCAGTTTCTTAATAGGCTGCAGCTCGGCATAAACGTTTGCAATCCAGTTCTGTGCATCGGTGCGGTTGTTGCCTCGGTAGAGGTTGGCCACCGGGTTGCCGTCATACTGGTTCCAGTCGCTTGCTATTGAGTAGCTGTAGCCGTTGTTCAAGTCGGCGCGTCCGTCTTGCTGGAGCCACACGGGCTGCAAAGGTGATGTTGAGTAGGCACCGCGCAGCTTGTTGTTATACATGTTGCCGGTGATGCCCGAACGGTTCTTTGTGTAAGAGAATGACAGGTTTTCGCCTATCTTCAAGATGTCGCCGTAAATTTTCTGCTCGAGATTTGATCGGAAATTGTAACGCTCATAGTTGGAAGCCTGCTTTCCGCCCACGATACCGTCTTGGCCGTAGTAGCCCAGTGAAACAGCGTAGGTGCAAGTTTCGTTGCCTCCGTTCACGCCAAGCGAATAGTTCTGCACGGGAGCCGACGACTCAAACATCTCGCTCATCCAGTCGGTGTCGTACACATTGCCGTTGGCATCGTGTATTGAAGCCATTGAGTTCCAGTCGTAGGCAGTGCCGCCCGAGTTTATGTTCTGCTCGTCCATCAGTTCCATATACTGCTTGGCATTGAGCATCTTCACCTTCTTGGCAACAGTTTGCCATCCGTAATAGCCGTCGAATGTCACCTGCGCATGTCCCTTCTTGCCGCTTTTGGTGGTTACGATAACAACACCGTTGGCGGCTTGCGCACCGTAGATGGCGGCCGAAGCGGCATCTTTGAGCACGTCAATCGACTCGATGTCCGACGGGTTTACCGTTGTTATGTCAAGTCCCGGTATTCCGTCAATCACATAAAGTGGTTTGTTGTTGGTGTTTGAACCTTGGCCACGGATGATAACCTTCATGTCGGCACCCGGTTGTCCGCTTTCCGATATGATGTTCACGCCGGGAGTCTGGCCCTGCATGGCTTGCAGAGCGTTGCCGGTGTTGCGCTTTGCAAGGTCGTCGCCCTTGATTTGCACTGTGGCACCGGTCACGAGTTTCTTCTTCTGCACACCGTAACCTATAACTACTACATCGTTGAGCGAATGCGACTCTTCCTGCAACGAAATGTCGAAAGACGCTCCGTGTACCTTCACTTTCTGCTGCACAAAACCGATGTACGACACGACAAGCGTTTCGCCATCCTCGGCATCAATCGTGAAATTGCCGTCGATGTCGGTCACGGTGGCAACCTTGCGGCCCTGCACTTCAACCGATGCGCCGATGAGTGGCTCCTTGTCGGTTGCCGAAATCACTTTTCCGTTTACGGGTTTTGCTTGCAGCTCACCCGATGACAGAACGTTCATTGCCGGAAACAGTAATAAAACCGTTAAGGCAATCTTGCATAAAAGCGCGTTTATGCTACCTTCCCTAATTTGAAATTTCCCCATAGTGGACGTTTTTAGTTTATTGTTTGAAGTTTAAAGTTGTTGTCTACGTTTGCTTGATTGGCATGAGTTAGGTTTCGGTTGCAAAGCTACAAACAAATGAAAAACATCGGTTGAAAATACATTTTATATAAATGTAGCTTTTGTTTCAAAAATATGTTTGTTTTGTATCGTGGTTTTATAATGTTTTGATTATCAATGTGATTTTATGTATTGATATGTTTCTTTTGTCTTGTTTTAAATTTTGTTTGTAATCGTTTTGTGCTTTGTCTGTCGCCAATCATGCCTGCATTGGCGAGGTGTTGCAAATGGAGCACGAGCGTGTTGCAAACGGTGCATGTGCGTGCTGCATAAGCCGCACGCGGTGGGGAAGTGTTAAAAGTGTTGCCATGTGCTTGTAGTAAAATTGCTGCAAACACTTCTTTCGTTTCCGTTCAGAGCCTTCCGTGCTTTTAAACCGTGCATAATGGCTATTGCATGGACACATGGATGTTTCTGCCGAAAATGTAGTAATTTTGCAGTTAGGAATATTACATCATATAATAAAGACACAAGACAATGGCCGACAACAACACTTCATCAAACCGCAACATTCTCGGCAACCTTTTGAGTCAGTATGCCGCAATGCCAGCAGCATCGATAGCCCAACGCGTTAACGATGCCCTCGCCACAAACAACACGTTGGTGGTGACTGCACCTCCGGGAGCTGGAAAATCGACACTGCTTCCGCTCACTATGTTGTCGGGCATTGACGGTTGCGGAAAAATACTGATGCTCGAACCACGACGGCTTGCCGCAAGACAGGTGGCTTGCCGTATGGCCGAAATGCTGCACGAGCCTGTAGGCCGGAAGGTGGGTTATCGAGTGCGGTTTGACAGTTGCACGTCGGCCGACACGCGCATAGAAGTGCTCACCGAAGGCATACTCACGCGCATGATTGTTGACGATGCCACACTCGACGGCGTTGACATCGTGGTGTTCGACGAGTTTCATGAGCGCAGCATCAATTCTGATTTGGCACTCGCTCTCGCCCGACAGACACAGCGGCTCATACGTCCCGATCTGAAAATAGTGGTGATGTCGGCCACAATCGATACCGCCGACATCTGCAATGCTCTTGGTGCTCCGGCCATAGAAAGTGCCGGGCGGATGTTTGACGTGCAGACCGTGTATGCCGAAACCGACTTGCAACGCACCGACACGGCACATGCCGTGGCTGTGGCCATAAGCCGTGCGCATGCCGAACACGAGGGCGACATACTTGCTTTTCTGCCGGGGCAAGGTGAAATAGAACGGTGTGCACAGCTGCTTTCCGACTCGCTTGCACCCACGGCAGTGATGCCGCTCTATGGAAATCTGCCGCCCGAAAAGCAACGGCAGGCCATAATGCCTTCGCGGCAAGGTTGCCGTAAGGTGGTTCTTGCCACTCCCGTGGCCGAAACCTCGATTACTATCGAGGGCGTGAGGGTAGTGGTTGACTCCGGGTTGTGCCGCAAACCGGTGTTCGACCCGCACACCTCGCTCAGCAGTCTTGCCACCGTAGGCATAAGCCGCGATATGGCGGCACAGCGCAGAGGCCGTGCCGGACGTGTGGCCGACGGCATTTGTTACCGACTTTGGACGCTCGCCACCGAGCACCGAATGGCAGAAAAACGCGTGCCGGAGATTTTGGAGGCCGACCTCGCCCCGATGCTTCTCGACATACTTGCCTTTGGTGAGACCGATATTTACAATTTGCCGTGGCTCACTCTGCCACCGAAAGCCAACGTGCAAAAGGCTCACAATCTGCTCGTGTCGCTCGGGGCTGTGGGCAACGACGGACGTATAACGGTTTTTGGCAAGCGTCTGGCTGCAATGCCGTGCCATCCTCGTATTGCAAGGATGATACTTGAAGCTGATGACGGCGCGCTGAAATGTCTTGCTTGTGACATTGCTGCCTTGGTGGAGGAGAAAGACCCTATGGCCGACAACCCTGACTCCGACATGCTTCTGCGCATTGCTTCGTTGCGCACAGGGCGCATGCGCCGTTCGTTGGGGCGTTGGACGCGCATCGAACAAATTGCACACGACTATCGCCGCATGGCACATGTCGAGGTTGACAACAGTGCGGTGTCGGCCTACGACATAGGTATGCTTGTGGCATACGCATGGCCTGAACGCGTGGCGCAGGCTTCAGACACTGCCGGACTCTACCGGCTGTCGGGTGGGGGCGACGTGCGTGTAGCCTCGGACGACTCGGCATCGGCCTACCAATGGATTGCCGTGGCTTCGCTCAATATGTCGGCCAACGGCGGACGTGTGTTTCTTTCTGCGCCGATAGACATTGGCGCACTCGTGGAATCGGGATCGCCGATAGTGGGCGAATATGACAATGTGTCGTGGGACAGCAAGGCGGGGCGCGTGGTGCAACGCCATGAGTGGCGCATAGGGAGGCTCGTTGCCGACAGCAAACCCATACAGAATGCCGACAAAAACATGGTGGTGGCTATCGTGTGCGATGCCGTGAAGAAAAACGGGGTGAGTCTGCTTGAATGGAACGAGGCCGTGGAACGCTTGCAATGTCGTGTGGCCACGGTTGCTGAATGGCATCCCGAACTGGAAATCCCCGACCTCTCGACACAGAATCTGTTGGCTTCGGCCGATAGTTGGCTGCCGCTTTATCTGGAAAGCAATGGCCGTATGGCCACCGATGTGCAGGCCTTGAAGAAAATAAATATGGAAGAAATGGTGTGGAGCCTTGTGCCATACGACATGCAGCAAACCATAAACCGGCTCGCGCCAACGCATATAAAAGTGCCTACGGGCAGCAACATACGCATAGACTACCGCAAGGGGGCATCGGCACCAGTCGTCAGCGTGCGCCTGCAGGAGTGTTTTGGTATGGAACAGACACCAAGTGTCGATGACGGGCGTTGCCGGTTGCTGCTCGAACTGCTGTCGCCGGGATTCAAACCGGTGCAGCTCACGCAGGATTTGGAAAGCTTCTGGCACTCAACCTATTTTGAAGTGCGCAAGGAATTGAAACGCCGATACCCAAAACATTATTGGCCGGAGAACCCGCTGGAAGCCGAGGCCGTGAGAGGAACAAGGCGCAATGTGCGTGGGAAATGAAGGATATTTTTACTCTTTTAAGGTGGGTTCTATAAATTGGCTTTGTCAGATTGCGAGGCTGTTTTCGAGGACAATTTGTCTGCGAGTGAGGGAGTATAGCGGGCTATACGACTGAACGAGTAGACGGATTGGACCGAAAAGAGACCGCAAGATGACAAAACGCAACCCGTTATATTAATTCTTGTTTTGCGGTGGGAATTTATAGAACCCACCTTAATACCTTTGGCGTCCAGTTTTTAAGGAATCGGATCACTTTTTCTTCGCTATATCCCTTGCCTTCTTCAAGGAAACTTGAGTCTTGGATGTGCATTATTTCGCCTTCACGGTTTAAAACTACAAACACGGGGAAGCCGAACCGCTGCGGATTGCCAAGGCGTTTAAGGAGAGTAGCGGCCTTTTGGGCTGCTTCGTCGCCTGCTGCTTTACGGGGATTGTAGTTGACGTGAATGTAGACAAAGTTCTCGTTAACGACCCTGTTCACCGTTGTGTCTTTCTCAACGAAATCGGCAAAGCGCAGACACCACGGGCACCAGTTGCCGCCCAATTGGCAAATTACAAACTTGTCTTCGGCTTTGGCCTTGGCTACAGCGTCGTCGATTTGTGCAATAGGGTCGATAGTTTCATCGTAAACCTTTTTCAATGTTCCTTGGGCATTGGCTGTCAGTATGGCGAATGCCATGCCGACAAAAATAATAAAAAGTCGTTTCATGTATTTTGCTGATATGTTGTTTTGTGCAAATGCGGGTGTCTTTACCGTTTCGTGAATGAAAAAATACTGTGGCACACTTATTCTATATAGAAATCTTCGTTGTCTATGTTGCCCGCCTTGTCGGTTTGCTCCGTCGGTTTCTTTGGCTGCTTTTTCAGGTTGCCCTTTTCGTCGAACATTCCGTATGTGGTGCGCAGTACGATGAATTCGGTGCGGCGGTTGAGCTGGTTGCATATTTCCTGCTTCTCGTCGTCGAGCTTCTTTATGAAATCTTCGGTGAGCACGTCATTCTCTTTCAGCCAGTTGTATTTCTCGGTGAGCTTCTTCTTTATTGTCTTGGGTTTCTCTTTTCCGTAGCCCACGGGCGACAGACGGTCGCGTGAGATGCCCTTGGCCACAAGATATTCAACCACTGTTTCGGCACGCCTTTGTGCCAGTAGTTTGTTATATTCGGCCGACCCCTTGTAGTCGCAGTGCGCACTTAGTTCGATGGTCACGTTGGGGTTCTCGTTAAGGAGCTTAACCAACTCGTCGAGAGCTGCGGTGGATTCGGGGCGTAGCGTAGCCTTGTCGAAATCGTAGAAGATGTTGTCGATGAGTACGGGGGCAGTGATTGATGCAAGCGGGAACTGCAACACATGCTCTTTCGACTCTTCAACCGGCTGCACCTGCAACTCTTCTTTGTGGTTGAGGTAGCCTTTGCATGTAGCAAGGAATATGTAGTCGATGCCGGGATTGACAACTGCCTCGAACGAACCGTCGCCCTTCACACCGAGTCTTTTGTTGGTTCCGTCGCTTCCCACCATATATATCTGTGCGGCAGGCAGTTCGTAACCGTCCTGCTCATACACCCAACCTTTCACGTTTTGCACAATCTCGGGGTTCTCAAAACTGTATATATGATCCCAACCACGGCCGTCGTTGCGGTTTGACGAGAAATAGCCCCGGTTGTGCACGCCCTCGAAAGTCATTCCGAAGTCGTCGCCCTGTGAATTGAGCGGATAGCCCGGGTGCTCGATGTGGTATTTGCCGTCTTTGCCAACTGTTGCTATGAAGATGTCGAGACCACCCATGCCCGGATGCCCGTCGCTTGAAAAATAAAGGTCGCCGTTGGGGCGGAATGTGGGAAATTCCTCGTTGCCCGGCGTGTTTATAGGTTCGCCGAGGTTTTCCACGCCACCCAGTCCGGCAGGTGTTATGCGTGCCCTCCAGATGTCAAGTCCGCCCATACCGCCCGGCATGTCCGACACGAAATAAAGCCACTGGCCGTCGGGTGATACGGCAGGATGTGCATAACTTGACAGAGTGTCGCGTGTGATTTCGAGCGTAGTAACCTTGCCCCATGCCGCATCGGCACGGTTTGATGTGACTATTTGCGCATAGCGTGGATAAGAAGCATCGGTAAGGCATTGTGTGAGATACATGGTGCGTTGGTCGGGCGAGAGCGAGCTTGCTCCCTCATCGGCTTCGGTGTTGAGCCCGCCGGTCACAGCTTCGGGTTTGCCCCAGTGTCCCTTGTCGTCTTTCTGCGACACGAATATGTCGCCGTTTTTCGCTCCAGTTATTCCGCTCACCTCATTGCCCTGCGCCTCATTGCGCGTTGATGTGAAATAAAGCATTTCATATTGGTCGCCTGCAAGCATTGGCGAATAGTCGGCACGGCGTGAGTTGAACACATCCATGCGCTTCACCGTATAACGCGAACCCTCGTCTTTCATCTTCTGGGCGCGCTGCGCCGAGTACAATCCGTTGCGCGCGAGCTTGTCATCGGGCATTGAGTCGAGCACGTTCTTGAATTCCTGCTCGGCCTGTTTGTAGCTGCCGTTTTTCAGCAGTTGCCTTGCATACTCGAGCCGTGCCGTGTTGTCGGCCTGCCCGTAGCGTATGGCATTGCTGTAAGCGGCTATCGCTTTTTGTGTGGCGTTGATGCGGCGGTTGCACTCAGCAATCTTAAGGGCTATTTTTCCGCGCCTTTCACGCTCTTTGGGCGAGGTGCGGCTGTAAGCCTGCTTGAATTGTGTTGCCGCATCGTAATACTCTCCGAGCGCAAGATACTTCTCTCCCTTTTTCAGGTTTTTGTCGGCTCCGCACCCCGAAAAAAGCAATGCCGTTGCTGCGACAAGGATGAGTGCCAGATATTGTGTGTTGATTTTCTTCACGTTGCTTGCTGATGTTTATATATGTAAAAACGTCGTCATCTAAATAAAGATAACGACGTTTCCTGTGTTTTATTGTGTGGCGTGAGGTGCATAGTGGCACCAATGTAGGTAAGTGGCGGCGCGGATCGCCGTCTTAGAACGGCTTGCGGTAGGTGCAACCGTTGCGCCATTCGCTGCATCCGTATGCGGTTTTGCCTTTTATTATCTTGCCGTTGCCGCACAAAGGACATGTAGTGCCCACGATTTCGTCGGCAGAATCAGCGGCCAAGTTGTTGCTTGACGTGGCTTTTGTGTCGGCTTTTGCGGTCGTCTTGCGGGGCGTAGTTGCCGCTTTCTTTGCAGTAGAAGGCTTTTTGCGTGCCTTCTTCTTCAAATCATCGTCGGTTGTAACGGTCACGCGTCGGTTGCTGTTGTCGCGCAACACGTCGTTGACGATTTCGGTGATTTGTTGTTTCAGACCGTCGATAAATTCGGCCGCATCGTATTTCTTGTGCTCAATGTCGCGCAGTTTCTTCTCCCAAATGCCCGTTAGTTCACAACTTTTTAGCAGTTCCTCGTGTATTGTGTCGATGAGTTCGATGCCCGTGGCTGTGGCTATTAGGTTTTTGCGCTCGCGCCGTATGTAGTGACGCTTGAACAAAGTTTCTATTATTCCGGCGCGTGATGACGGTCGGCCGATGCCATTTTCTTTGAGCGCAGCCCGCAAAGTCTCGTCGTCGACGAATTTTCCTGCCGTTTCCATGGCGCGGAGCAGCGTTGCCTCGGTGTAGTATTTTGGTGGCGTTGTGCTTCTCTCGGTGAGTGTTGGCGTGTGAGGACCGCTTTCACCGGGTGTGAATGTGGGGAGAGTGCGCTCTTCGTCAGTCTTCTTTGCATCGTCGTCTGCCTCTATTAGGGGCTGTGCCTGTGTTGCGGAGTTTCCGTTCTGATATACTGCACGCCACCCCGGCGACAGTATTTCCTTGCCACTAGCCTTTAATTCCACGTTTTCAACGGTGCCGAGCACGGTGGTCGTGGCAAATTTACAGTCGGGATAGAATGCTGCGATGAAGCGACGCGCTATAAGATCGTAGACATTGTGTTCTATGTCGGTGAGATGTGTAGCAGGAACTCCGGTGGGAATAATGGCATGGTGGTCGGTGACTTTCGACGTGTCGAAAACGCGTTTCGGCTTAGGGAGAGCTTTGCCGGCAAGCGGTTGTATGTGCTGTTCGTAGCCCCGCAGACCGCCAAGAATGCCTGCGCACTTGGGGTAGATGTCGTCGCTGAGATATTGGGTGTCTACACGCGGATAGGTAGTGAGCTTGTGTTCGTATAGACCCTGTATTATATTTAATGTGGTTTCGGCACTGTAACCGAACTTGCGGTTGCATTCCACTTGCAGCGAGGTGAGGTCGAAGAGCCGTTGCGGAGCTTCGTTGCCTTTCTTTTTCTGCACATCGGTCACGGTGAACGGTTTGCCTGCAATAGTGGAGAAGGCCGCTTCGCCTTCCTCTTTCGTGGAGAATTTGCCTTGGGTGGTGGTGAACAGCGTGTCGCGGTATATTGTTGAGAGCACCCAGAAAGGTTCCGGCTTGAAATTGTCAATTTCCTTTTGTCGGTTGACAATGAGTGCCAGCGTGGGAGTCTGCACACGTCCGATGCTCAACACCTGACGGTTCTGACCGTATTTGAGTGTGTAAAGGCGCGTGGCATTCATTCCGAGAAGCCAGTCGCCAATGGCGCGGCTAAGGCCAGCAGTGTATAATGACTGGTATTCTTCCTGGTCTTTGAGCGAGTTGAAGCCTTCGCGTATGGCTTCGTCAGTCATCGATGAAATCCAAAGTCGCTTCACCTTGCATTTCGCCCGGGCTTTCTGCATCACCCAACGTTGTATAAGTTCGCCTTCCTGTCCGGCATCTCCGCAGTTCACTATGCTGTCGGCGTCCTGCATCAGACGCTCTATCACGGCAAATTGTCGCTTTATGCCGTCGTCGTCGATGAGCTTTATACCGAATCGCGCGGGTATCATGGGCAATGCACCGAGGCTCCAGTGTTTCCACTGCTCGGTGTAGTCGTTGGGCTCTTTAAGGGTACAAAGGTGACCGAATGTCCATGTCACTTGGTAACCGTTGCCCTCCATATATCCCTGGCAACTCTTGGTGGCTCCCAAAATGCGTGCTATGTCTTTTGCTACACTCGGTTTCTCGGCTATGCAGACTATCATTCTATTGTCGTTTTTCTTTATGTTAAGGGGTGGAAAATCCCGTCGTTGACTGTCGGCTGAATGTGCCGTGCATGAGGGGACAATGTTGTTTGCGGCGTGCAAATTTAGATATAAATCTCGATTTATGTGCCAGTGGAATGAGAAAAAATCAAGATTGCCGCAATCTTTGTATAAACACCGTGAAACACTTGGCTAAGTGAAATAATATTAGTAGTTTTGCATACCGCATCGCGCAACTGCGGCGGGCGTAACCGTTTTGCTTGCATGTGGCGCAATAAGGAGTTAAAGTCTATTGACATGAAAAAAATATTGCTATTGGGTTCGGGCGAATTGGGCAAGGAGTTTGTCATCGCCGCAAAGCGTGCAGGACAATATGTCGTTGCATGCGACAGATATGAGGATGCGCCGGCCATGCAGGTGGCCGACGAGTGCGAGGTATTCAACATGCTTGACGGCGATGCTTTGTCGGCTGTCGTGCAACGCCACCGTCCCGATATTATAGTGCCAGAGATTGAAGCCATACGCACCGAACGTCTGTTCGATTTCGAACGCGAGGGCATACAGGTGGTGCCGAGCGCACGTGCCGTGAACTACACAATGAACCGCAAGGCTATACGCGACCTCGCTTCCAAGGAACTTGGACTGCGCACAGCTAAATATTTCTACGCAAAGACACTTGAAGAATTGCGCGAACACGCCAAGGAAATTGGCTTTCCCTGCGTCATCAAACCGCTTATGTCATCATCTGGCCACGGACAAAGCATCGTACGCGACGAGAGCCAGCTTGATGCTGCCTTCGAGGCAGCCATGGAAGGCAGCCGTGGCGATGTGAAAGAGATAATTATAGAAGAATTCATTAATTTCGATTCTGAATTCACTTTGCTGACAGTAACGCAGAAAGACGGCCAAACATTGTTCTGTCCGCCCATAGGACATGTGCAGAAAGACGGCGACTACCGCGAGAGTTGGCAACCATTCTGCCTGCCGGAAGACGAGTTGCGCAAGGCCGAGGAAATGGCAGAAAAGGTTACGCGTGCCCTTACCGGTGCTGGAATATGGGGCGTGGAATTCTTCCTTACAAAGCAGGACGAAGTTATTTTCTCCGAACTTTCGCCGCGTCCGCACGACACGGGTATGGTGACACTTGGCCACACTACCAACCTTTCGGAGTTTGAACTTCATTTCCGTGCCGTAATGGGATTGCCCATCGCAGGCATACACCTCGAACATGCAGGGGCAAGTGCTGTGGTGCTCGCCAAAGAGGAAGCTGACCACGACCCGGAGTACAATTTTATAGATGCCTTGCGAGAAGATTATACACGCGTGAGGATATTCGGAAAACACCAACAACATGTGAAACGCCGCATGGGAGTGGTGCTCTGTTACGGAGAACCCGATGCCGACACAACGGCATTGCGTGACAAGGCCAAGCGTCTGGCGGCAACAGTTATAAAATGAAAGGAATGCAGGCGAATCCACAGCCAAGTAAGGGTGCGACGATAAAGACATTGCAGTCGTCGCGCTTTATTTTCGTGCTTCTCATCTATTTGTCGCATTGCGCCCTTGTGGAAAACGGCGCGGCATTCGACTATGGAGGCGAGGCGGGCGTAGCTTTCTTCTTCATTCTAAGCGGTTTTGTGCTTTCACTCGGCTACGGCGAGAAGGCCGACAACGGCAGTTTCAGCATTCGCAGCTTTATGGTGAAACGCCTTGCCAAATTCTATCCGCTCCACATTCTGTTGCTTGTTGTCGCTGTTGTGTTTGATGCGAGGCTCGGAATGACATATTCAATATGGCAGATTTTGTCAAGCATACTGCTTGTGCAGACTTGGACAATGTCTGAAAACTACATATATGTGGCCAATGGAGTGGCGTGGTTTCTGAGTGATATGATGTTTCTGTACTTCATATTTAGGCCGTTATACAGGTTTGTAACCCATGCACGGGTGCGCACTTTGTGTGCCGTTGGTGTGGCTGTGATGGCCGGATATGTGCTCTTTGCGTTGCAGGTGCCCGATTGTGAACTCAATAGTAAGCTCTACACCAATCCGTTGCTGCGCATCATCGATTTCGCATTGGGTATAGCTCTTTTCCGCTTCTATGGCTCGCGACGTTCCAACGCAATTCGCAATCGCATTGCGCAATCGGGTGCATGTAGGGCTACCGTGGTAGAACTGGCGACCATACTGCTGCTTGCTGCATCGTGCCTTGCCTATTATTCCATGAACAAGACATTCCGCCTTGCAATGCTTTTCTGGGTTGTGATGCCCGTGGTGGTGTATGTTCTTGCCGCAACCGACAATACCCATGCGCTTGTGGCGCGCCTTTTGCACACGCGGCCAATGCTTTGGCTCGGGGGGATAAGTTTCGAGATATTTCTCATACACCGCATCGTGATGCGCGTAACGCTTCATTTTATAGCCCCGTGGGGCAACACCGCTATGATGTGCGCATCCTATGCTGTTGCGCTTGTATTTACTGTTGCCGTGTCGTGGGCACTGAGCCGATGGCTTGTAATGCCCATATATAATAAGGTGTTGCGGCGTGTAAACAAATAGAATTTATAATGAACGAGAAGCAGAGAAAAATAATTGATTTACCCAAAATATTCGATCCGCGCGGCAATCTTACCGTGGCCGAAGGCATGAACAACGTGCCTTTTGATGTGGCACGCGTGTATTGGGTGTATGATGTGCCTGCCGGCGAAAGTCGGGGAGGGCACGCCCACAAGCATTGCCGTGAATTTATCGTTGCCGTTGGAGGGTCGTTTACGGTGACGCTTGATGACGGACATAGCCGTGAGACATACCATATGAACCACCCTTACCAAGGTTTGCTCGTGGAGACAGGAGTTTGGCGTACACTCGACGATTTCTCGTCGGGAGCAGTTTGCCTTGTGCTTGCCTCTGATCCATTTGACGAGAGCGACTATGTGCGCGACTATTCTGACTTTAAACGTTATGTAGAAAATGATTGAACTTGTCAATCTGAAAGAGATAACCGCGCTTCATGAAACCGAAGTAAGGAAAGCTGTCGATGACGTAATAGGCTGCGGTTGGTTCTTGAAAGGGCATGCCACAGAGTGTTTTGAGCGTGAATATGCCGCATATATCGGTACGCGCCATTGCGTGGGATGCGGTAATGGACTTGATGCACTGACGTTGATATTGCGTGCCTACATCGAAATGGGGGTAATGGCAAAGGGTGATGAGGTGATAGTTCCGGCCAATACCTACATAGCCTCCATGATAGCCGTGTCGCGGTGTGGACTGCAGCCAGTGCTTGTTGAGCCTCGTTACGACACTTTACAGATTGACGATGCACTCGTAGAAGCTGCTGTTACACCACGCACCCGTGCCATAATGATTGTGCACATGTATGGACGATGTGCTTACTCTCAGCTTATTGGCGAGGTATGCAAGCGCCACAATCTTAAACTTATAGAAGACAATGCACAGGCACACGGGTGTAGTTTCGGCGGAATAAAGACCGGGGCACTCGGCGATGCGGCCGGGCATAGCTTTTACCCTACCAAGAATCTCGGCGCGTTGGGTGATGCCGGCGCGGTGACAACCGACGATGCAGAACTAGCCGACGTGGTGCGTGCACTCGGAAATTATGGTTCTGAACGCAAATATGTTTTCTCTTACAAAGGTATAAATAGCCGTATTGACGAGTTGCAGGCCGCAGTATTGTCGGCAAAACTGCCTTATATTGACGTAGAAAACGCACGGCGGCGCGAGAATGCCCTCTATTATATTGAAAATATACACAACGATGCGGTGACTGTTCCCTCGCGTGAGTATTGGGCTAATAGTGTTTTTCACATTTTCCCGCTCATGTCGCCACACCGAGATGCACTTCGTGAGTGGCTCGTGAGCAAAGGCATCGGTTGCGATGTGCACTATCCGATAGCTCCACATCGCCAGCGTTGCTATGCAGAGTGGGGGAGAATGAACTTTCCTATAAGCGAGCGCATACACAGGGAGGAACTTAGCATACCCGTAAGTCAGGTGATCACATCAGCAGAACGTGACGAAATCGTAATGGCAATCAACACTTTCCGCTCATGATAGAAATAGTAGAAGTAACGCGCGAAGAATATGCTGCGCAGCCATTGGCGCATATTCATGCCTACAACAGCGCCGATTTTGCGGCGTTGAATGCGGCGAAAGCCGATGCAGTGCACTTTCTTCTTGCCGTCGAAGGCGGAAAAGTGCGTTTCGGTGTGGTGCTGGGCGAACGCAACGGAATGCTCCTATCGCCTTTTTCGGCACCTTTCGGAGGCTTTTCGCAGCACAAGAGTCCAAGTCTTGAATGCCTTGATGAAACCGTGGCTGCATTGCGCCGCTATGCAACAAACCGTGGTATGAAGGTGATCATAACACTTCCCCCGGCATTTTATGAACCTCGGCTTATAGCCCATACAGTCAATGTGTTATCGCGGCAAGCCATACTTCACCACATCGACCTTAACTATCATTTTCCCATAGCATCGTTTGACAACTATGATGCCGTGTCTACACACGCTGCACGCAAGAACCTTCACCGTGCCATGACCGAGCAATGGGAGTTTGTTTGTGTGGATTCTGCCGACAAGGAAGGCATTGCAGCAGCCTACGATGTCATACGTCGCAACCGTGAGGAGCATGGCTATCCTCTGCGAATGTCGCTCGATGACGTACTTTCAACAATCCGCATCATTCCGGCCGATTTCTTCATCATGCGCCATGAAGGCCAAAATGTGGCTGCGGCACAAGTGTTTCATGTGGCAGAAGGCATAGCCCAAGTCATATATTGGGGCGACTTGCGCTGTTGTTCGCATTTGCGCACGATGAATATCTTTACCTACCGCCTTTTTGCCCACTACCGTGAACGCGAACTGCGGGTGCTCGACATAGGCCCTTCTTCGGTTGACGGCGTGCCAAACTATGGGTTGTGCGCGTTTAAGGACGGCATAGGATGTGTCCCGACACCCAAGTTCCAATTCATATTGTAAGCCCCTTTACCTGCTTCGCTCACATTGCCGAAGCAGGTGTTTTTTTATGACGCAAGTGCCATTTTTACCTGCCTTGCCAATACATATTATGATAGCCAGTTGCGGTGAAGATGCCTTAAACAAGGTTATTTTTCGTATTAGTCTTTATGCTTTCCTGTTTTTTTAGTAATTTTGCGCCTTGTAAAAGTAAAGAAGAAAAATTTATAACATATAGATTATGAGCAAACAAGTAGAGAAAATAAAAGAATTGGTTGCCAAACGCGAGCAGGCAAGTCTTGGCGGCGGTGAAGCTGCGATAGCCAAACAGCATGCCCGTGGCAAGTACACGGCGCGTGAACGCATCGACATGCTTGTCGATGAGGGTTCGTTTGAAGAATACGATATGTTCAAGCTGCACCGTTGCCACAACTTCGGAATGGACAAAAAACAGTTCCTCGGCGATGGCGTTGTAGCCGGTTCTGCCACTATCGACGGCCGGTTGGTTTATCTCTATGCGCAGGATTTCACGGTGAACGGCGGCTCGTTGTCGGAAACAATGTCGCAGAAGATATGCAAAGTAATGGACATGGCAATGACCATGGGCGCACCGGTAATCTGCATGAACGACTCCGGTGGAGCCCGCATTCAGGAAGGTATCTGTGCCCTCGCCGGCTACGGTGAGATATTTGAGCGCAATATTCTTGCCAGTGGCGTAATTCCGCAGATTTCCGGCATCTTCGGTCCGTGCGCCGGTGGAGCCGTATATTCGCCTGCTCTCACCGACTTCATCCTCATGATGGAGAACACTTCATACATGTTCCTTACCGGTCCGAAGGTTGTTAAGACTGTAACAGGCGAGGATATCGACTCCGAACACCTCGGCGGCGCATCGGTGCATGCCACAAAGAGTGGTGTGACACATTTCACCGCGAAGACCGAAGAAGAGGCTATGGAACTGATAAAGACACTGCTCAGCTACATTCCTTCAAACAATACCGAGGAAGCTCCGCGTGTGGAGTGTACCGATCCGATTGACCGCAAGTCGGATTTGTTGAATGAAATACTGCCCGACAACCCCAATATGGCCTACGACATGTACAAGGTGATTGGCGAAATAACCGACAACGGCGAATTCTTCGAGGTGCAGGCTAAGTTCGCAAAGAACATTATCGTGGGCTTCGCACGCTTCAACGGACAGAGCGTAGGCATCGTTGCCAACCAACCATCGTGCTACGCCGGTGTGCTTGACACCAATGCAAGCCGCAAGGCAGCGCGTTTCGTGCGCTTCTGCGATGCTTTCAACATTCCTATCGTGTCTCTTGTTGACGTTCCGGGCTTCCTCCCCGGCACCGGACAGGAATACAATGCCGTCATACTGCACGGTGCACAGCTGCTCTACGCCTATGGCGAGGCCACTGTTCCAAAGATTACTGTCACCTTGCGCAAGAGCTACGGCGGAAGCCATATCGTGATGGGTTGCAAGCAATTGCGTGCCGACCTAAACTTCGCATGGCCTACTTCGGAGATTGCAGTAATGGGAGCCAGCGGTGCAGTGGCAGTGCTTTGTGCCAAAGAGGCTAAGACAAAGGAAGACCCGAAAGCCTTTCTTGCAGAGAAAGAAGAAGAATATACCGAAATGTTTGCCAACCCCTATCAGGCAGCACAATACGGTTATATCGACGATGTGATTGAACCCCGCAACACACGTTTCCGCATTTGCCGCGGCTTGGCACAGCTTGCAACCAAGCGCCAGTCGTTGCCGGCAAAGAAACACGGATGCATGCCAATGTAAAATAAAAGCAGTTTATGACAAAAAATAATGACGCTATCTATGCAGCCATAGCAATGGCATTGCATGAATTCAGAGGAAACAACGTGCACGACCGTGAACCTGGGATTATAACCATAAAACCCCGGCAGACGCAATGGAACGCACGCATGTTTCAGATGACAGCAACACCAAGAAAACAAAAGGAAAGATGAAAGAGTACAAATATACAATAGACGGCGACAAATACAATGTTAGCATTGGTGAAGTTGCCGACAACAAAGTCGAAGTTACGGTAAACGGTGTCGTGTATAACGTGGAAATGGAGCCGGAAGCCGAACCTGAGAAGAAAAAGGTGGTTGTGAAGCCCGTTGAACAGCAGCAGTCTGGCAGCGACACCGTTACCGATGCCGCAAGCGTTAATGCTGCCAACGCACTGAAAGCTCCGCTGCCTGGCGTTGTAACCGAGATAAAGGTTGCCGTGGGAAGCGAGGTGAAGAAAGGCGACACAGTGGTTGTGCTTGAAGCAATGAAGATGGCCAACAACCTTGAAGCAGAGAAAGACGGAAAGGTAACAGCAATTTGCGTGAAGCAAGGCGAGAGCGTCATGGAGGACACTCCGCTGGTTGTTATAGAGTAATAGGCAGCAGACCGATGCCGGCAGACCGCCGACTGCACTGCGTGGAACATGCTTTTGCATGCCACACGAGTGCTGTCGGCGGTATTTTTTTTGTATGTATTCCAAAGCAACGCATCGCAGATTGGTGTTTGACTATGGCCAGTCTGCGGAATGAATCATGCGGAACATGGGCGTACAGCGTCTGCCGCACGCGCGTATGCCATGTGCTGCCCACGCGTGGCGCGCCTGCCGCAAGTCAAAAAATACGCGGCATTATTTTGCACTTAACCCTATTTGTCGTATCTTTGCACGCAGATAACTTGCACCCCCATGTCATGGTACGCGGCGCGTTGAGGCGCTTATACCTGCAGTTTTGCACCGAGTGCCTTTAAAAGAAAAATCACACAATGCCTGAAATATCAGTACGAGGAATAGAAATGCCCGAGTCGCCAATCAGAAAACTGGCACCTCTGGCAGTTGCCGCCAAGCAGCGCGGCATAAATGTCTACCATTTGAACATTGGACAGCCCGACGTGCCTACGCCGCAAGTGGGGCTCGATGCGCTCAAACACATTGACAGCAATGTGCTGGCCTATTCGCCGTCGCAGGGCATACAGTCTTACCGTGAGAAACTCACTGGCTATTACAAGCGTTACAACATCAACGTGACGGCCGACGACATAATAATAACCTCCGGAGGTTCTGAGGCCGTGCTGTTTGCGTTCATGTCGTGCCTTAACCCCGGCGACGAGATAATCATTCCCGAACCGGCTTATGCCAACTACATGGCCTTCGCCATATCGGCTGGAGCAAAAATACGCACCATCGCTACAACAATAGAAGAAGGCTTCTCTCTGCCAAAGGTGGAGAAATTTGAAGAACTCATCAACGAGCATACGCGCGCAATACTTATATGTAATCCCAACAACCCTACGGGTTATCTTTACACCCGCAGGGAGATGAACCAGATACGCGATCTCGTGAAGAAATACGACTTGTATCTCTTCTCCGACGAGGTTTACCGTGAGTACATATACACTGGTTCGCCATACATTAGCGCATGCCACTTGGAAGGCATTGAACAGAATGTGATACTTATCGACTCGGTTTCAAAGCGTTACAGCGAGTGTGGTATACGTATCGGAGCACTCATCACCAAAAACAAAGATGTTGTGGCTGCCGTGATGAAACTGTGTCAGGCTCGCCTGTCGCCGCCGTTGTTGGGACAGATTGTGGCCGAAGCCTCGCTCGATGCCCCTGAAGAATATTACCGCGATGTGTATGACGAGTATGTTGAACGCCGCAAGTGCCTTATCGACGGCCTTAACCGCATTCCCGGCGTGTATTCGCCAATCCCTATGGGAGCGTTTTACACGGTGGCTAAACTGCCGGTTGACGATGCCGAGAAATTCTGCCGCTGGTGCCTTGAAGATTTCAACTATGAGGGCGAAACCGTCATGATGGCTCCGGCATCGGGCTTCTACACCACGCCGGGAGCCGGCTACAACCAAGTGCGTATAGCCTATGTGCTTAAAAAAGAGGATCTTGAGCGTGCTCTTCTGGTGCTGCGCAAGGCTCTGGAAAGCTATCCCGGGCGTAAAGACGATTGATAGGGATGAATCTTCCGTTGTTTCTCTCACGCCGCATACACGCCAGTCAGGACGACAGGCGCAGAGTGTCGCGGCCTGCAGTGCTCATTGCCACGATAGGCGTGGCCGTGGGTTTGGCTGTTATGATTGTGAGCGTTTGCGTGGTGTTTGGCTTCAAGCACACCATACGCGACAAGGTAGTGGGATTCGGCGGACACATACAGGTGGCCGAATTCAATACCCTTCTCACGTCGGAAAGCCGCCCCATTGCAATGCCTGACTCTATGCTCAAAGTGTTGCGTAGCGTTGAGGGGGTGGCGCATGTGCAACGTTACGCCATGAAGCAGGGCATACTGAAGACCGACGATGATTTTCTCGGTGTGTCGTTCAAGGGCATTGGGCCGGAATACGACACTACGTTTGTGAGCGAAAACCTTGTGGAAGGTGTCATACCTCGTTTTTCCGACAGTAAAGGAAGCAACGAGATTCTCATTTCGAAGATAATGGCCGACAAGCTGAAGGTGAAGTGCGGGCAGCGCATCTTTTCCTATTTCATAGGCGACGGAGGCGATGTGCGCGTGCGGCGGTTCACCATAGCAGGCATATATCAGTCAAACTTGACACAATATGACAAGGTGACGTGCTATGCCGACCTATATACTGTCGTGCGACTTAACGGATGGCAGCCTGACCAAGTTACCGGGGCAGAAGTGTCGGTAAAAGATTTCGGCAACGTGGACAAGGTGGAAGACGAATTCGTGGCCAAAGTGAACCGGACGCAAGACAAATACGGCAATACATATTCGTCGAAGACAATACGCGAGATATGTCCGCAGATATTCTCCTGGCTCGACCTTCTCGACCTCAACGTGTGGATTATACTCGCCATAATGACGGCTGTGGCCGTGGTGACAATGATTTCGGGTCTGCTCATTATAATACTCGAACAAACCACCATGATAGGTCTGCTGAAAGCCCTCGGTGCCACCAACCGCACCATAAGGCACACTTTTCTGTGGCTTGCGGTGTTTATCATAGGTAAGGGACTCCTCATCGGCGATGCTATTGCCTTGGCTGTCGTCGTGTTGCAGAAGTGTACGGGCTTGGTGAAACTCGATGCTGCCACATATTATGTAAGCACAGTGCCGGTGGAGATTGACATTCCTGCTATGATTGTGCTCAATATCGGCACACTGCTTGTAAGCACGATGGTGCTTGTAATTCCGAGCTATCTCGTGTCGCACATACATCCGGCCAAGTCGATGCGATACGAATAATGCGGAGCTACACCTTAATTATATTGTTGCATAGTTGGGCACACTATGGTGGTTATAACGAAAAATGACAAATAAAAACGACCGATTTGTTTTGTTAATTGTGTGAAATGTAGTAACTTTGCACCCGCTTATCAAAAACAGTTGAATGAAGAATGACAAAATAAAGAACCAATACCGCGTGAATGAGCATATTCGCGTAAGGGAAGTACGTATCGTCGGCGATGACGGGTCTACGGTAATGCCTACTCGTCAAGCGTTGGAAATGGCAAGGGCCAAAGGCGTTGACCTTGTCGAGATTTCGCCTAATGCGCAGCCGCCCGTTTGCCGTCTCATCGACTATAGCAAATTCCTCTACCAGCAGAAAAAGCATGCCAAGGAAATGAAGGCAAAGCAGGCTAAGGTGGAAATAAAGGAGATAAGATTCGGACCGCAGACCGACGAGCATGACTACAACTTCAAGCTGAAACATGCCAAGGAGTTCTTGAACGAGGGAAACAAGGTGCGTGCCTATGTGTTCTTCCGTGGCCGCTCAATCCTTTTCAAAGAACAGGGTGAAGTTCTGCTCCTTCGTTTCGCCAACGATTTGGAAGAATTTGCCAAAGTAGAGCAGTTGCCGAAGCTCGACGGTAAGAAGATGTTTCTTTATCTCGCGCCCAAAAAGGCTGGCGTGGTGAAGAAAAGCCAGCAGAAAATGGATCGTGAACGCCGTGAAGCCGAAGCCCGTGCAGTGGTTTCTGAGGAAAATGAGGCTCCGGTGAATGAGTCCAACGGCCTTCTCGCCAACGCCAAAATAAGCGAA
This sequence comes from Lachnospiraceae bacterium, assembly GCA_963654815.1. Lineage (GTDB taxonomy): Bacteria > Bacteroidota > Bacteroidia > Bacteroidales > Bacteroidaceae > Prevotella. Next base: position 55,105 of record CAVKCP010000001.1, read on the forward strand.
GATGCTCTGCGCAAGCTGAAAGAAGAACAATAATGTGACATAAAGTGTGCGTAACGTCAGGTATATACGTTGCCACAATAATAAATAACAACTTTAAAAAACGAAAAAATGCCAAAAGTAAAGACAAACTCCGGTGCAAAGAAGAGATTCCGCTTTACCGGAACTGGTAAGATCAAACGTCATCACGCTTACCACAGTCACATTCTGACTAAGAAAACAAAGAAGCAGAAGAGAAACCTGGTTCATCAGACAATCGTAGACAACAGCAACCTCAAGCAGGTGCGCGATTTGCTCTGCCTTCGTTAATTTTATTAGTCAAACATTTAAAGGAAAAAGAAAACTATGCCAAGATCAGTCAATCATGTTGCTTCTAAAGCAAAGAGAACCAGAATCCTGAAACTTACAAAGGGATACTATGGTGCAAGAAAGAATGTTTGGACAGTAGCGAAGAATACCTGGGAAAAAGGTCTTACCTACGCTTATCGTGACCGCCGCAACAAGAAACGCAACTTCCGCGCACTGTGGATTCAGCGTATCAATGCTGCTGCACGCCTCGAGAACATGAGCTACTCAACATTGATGGGTGCCCTGCACAAGGCTGGCATCGAAATCAACCGTAAGGTGCTCGCCGACCTCGCCGTTAACAACCCCGAGGCTTTCAAGGCTATCGTAGACAAGGTTAAGTAAACAATACTTAAATACAGAAAAGGAGATTGCATTTGCATTCTCCTTTTTTTTTGTGTCTTGTGGCATTTCGTCATAACGTGCTGCAAATGTATTTCAATTGTGAATTGCCAAAATGTTCAGCGCGTCTTGGTTGGGTTAATATGCTAAATTGTTTTTCTTCTGCATCAGGCAATTTTGTTTTTCGGCACACATTTTGTATGGCAAAATGTAAAAATATGGAGGTTGAATTATGGCATTCATAGATTATTACAAAATATTGGGAGTTGACAAGAATATTCCCCAAAAGGATGTACGTGCGGCTTATTTGAAGCGCACGAAACTGTTTCATCCCGATTTGCATCCCGATGACCCGAAAGCCAAAGCCAAGTTTCAGGCACTCAACGAGGCTTACGACGTGATAAGCGACCCTGAGAAGCGCAAAAAATATGACACTTACGGTGAACGGTGGCGTGAAGCCGACGCTTTCGGGAATTCTTCAGGTGGTTTCACTGGCGGAAGAAGCGCATGGGGTGGGGCTGCCGGTGGCAGTTCCATGTTCGACGGGTTTGACTTTGGTGGTGGAAACGGTGGCTTTTCGAGCTTTTTCCAAGACCTTTTCGGAGGCGGTGGGGGCATGGGCGGCCGTTGCGGGGGCTCAATGCATGGCGGAAATGCCGATTCCAACGCAACGGTAGACATTGACATGTACACTGCATTGCTTGGAGGAGAAGTCATGTTGCAGCTTGGCAACGGTTCGAAGATAAAATTAAAGGTAAAGGAAGGTACACAGAACGGAGTCAAAGTGCGTCTACCCGGAAAGGGCTACGGCAATGGCTCGGGACGTGCGGGCGACTTGATTATAACTTACAATGTGGTGCTGCCCACCAATCTCAGCGACAGGCAGAAAGCACTGCTGCAACAAATGCGCGCGATGTGATGTCCCTAAACATTTACGACTTTATTTCCACGTTTCAAATATTTGTTGTAATTTTGCAATATAACAAAAACATTCTGAAATGTATAGAAGCAAAACGTGTGGGGAGCTGAGGCTCTCTGATGCCGGCCGCGAAGTGACATTGGCCGGCTGGGTGCAGCGCATCAGGAAAATGGGTGGAATGACATTTGTCGACTTGCGCGACAGATATGGCATCACACAGCTTGTGTTCAATGAGGCCGACGACGCAGATTTGTGCGCGCGTGCAGGCAAACTCGGACGCGAGTTCTGCATACAGGTGATAGGAAACGTTAGCGAGCGTCAGAGCAAGAATCCCAATCTTCCCACTGGCGAAATAGAGATAACAGTAAAAAATCTCAATGTTCTCTCTGAAAGTGCGACACCGCCGTTCACGATAGAAGACAATACTGATGGCGGAGACGACATCCGCATGCGTTATCGCTACCTTGACTTGCGCCGTCCGGCAGTGCGCAAAAATCTTGAACTGCGCCACCGCATGACTATTCTCATAAGGAATTTCCTCGATTCGAAAGACTTTATTGAGGTTGAAACCCCTATTCTTATCGGCAGCACTCCCGAGGGTGCACGCGACTTTGTAGTGCCTTCGCGCATGAATCCTGGACAGTTCTACGCTTTGCCGCAGAGCCCGCAAACGTTGAAACAATTGCTCATGATAAGCGGTTTCGACCGTTACTTCCAGATAGCCAAGTGTTTCCGCGACGAAGACCTGCGTGCCGACCGCCAGCCGGAATTCACGCAGATTGACTGCGAAATGTCGTTTGTTGACCAGGAGGATGTGATAGATTTGTTTGAAGACATGGCACGCCACCTGTTCAAAGAAGTGCGTGGTGTGGAACTTCCTGCAAAACTTCAGCAGATGACGTGGCATGAAGCTATGCGCCGTTTCGGTAGCGACAAACCCGATTTGCGCTTCGGAATGGAGTTCGTGGAGCTTCACGATATTCTGAAAGGCAGTGGAACTTTTGCCGTATTCAATGATGCCAACTATATAGGCGGTATATGTGTGCCCGGCTGTGCCGGATATACCCGCAAGCAACTCGACCAGCTTGCCGACTTCGTAAAGCGTCCGCAGGTGGGTGCCAAGGGCTTGGTCTACATCAAATACAACGAAGACGGCAGCGTAAAGAGCAGTGTTGACAAATTCTATTCTCCTGAAATTTTGCAGCAGGTTAAGGCTGCTGCGGGTGCAAACGATGGCGACCTCGTTCTCATCCTCAGTGGAGACAATGCCAACAAAACGCGCACGCAGCTGTGCTCTTTGCGCTTGGAGATGGGCGACAGACTTGGACTTCGCGACAAAGACAAGTTTGAATGTTTGTGGATTGTCGATTTCCCACTCTTCGAATGGAGCGACGAAGAACAGCGTCTTATGTCTACGCACCATCCGTTTACAATGCCCAATCCCGACGATATACCGCTTCTCGACACTCATCCCGAGAATGTTCGTGCCAAGGCTTACGATTTCGTTTGCAACGGAATAGAGGTTGGTGGTGGTAGCTTGCGTATTCATGACAGCAAGCTGCAGGAGAAGATGTTCGGCATACTTGGCTTTACTCCCGAGAAAGCCATGGCTCAGTTCGGCTTCCTCATAAACGCTTTCAAGTTTGGAGCACCGCCTCATGCAGGTCTCGCTTTCGGTCTCGACCGCTTCGTTTCGATAATGGCCGGTCTTGATTCTATTCGTGATTGCATTGCATTCCCCAAGAACAACAGTGGCCGCGACGTTATGCTCGATGCACCATCGGCAATCGACGACAAGCAACTTGATGAATTGTGCATAAAGGTTGATTTAAATCAAAAAAACAACGAATAACCCTTTAGAGGTGAAAGCAATCGACACTTTTCTCTTGAAAATTAGAAAGTTGATGAGAAATATTGTGTAATTTTGTAACAGAATTAAGTTCTGTAGTGCGAAAAGCATACGGATTTTTGATTTTATTACATTAATATGGCAGAAAAAAAAGCGACAAAGAAGGTTGCAGCAACGAGTGCTGCTGCTCCAAAGAGAACAGTGGCAAAGAAAGTTGAGATTGCAGTAAATGCAGAAAACGTAGGTTTCCGCGCTGGCGATGTGTATCAGACATTGGCAGCTTCAGAGAAGCCTTTGAGCCCGGCTGAAATCGCCAAGCTCTCGAAGATTAGCAAGGAAGAGGCTTATCTCGGCATTGGCTGGCTTCTGAAAGAAGGAAAGGTAAAGGGTGAGGGCAACCTCATTGCTTTGGCTTAAACACGATTTAGGAATTTGTTACGGGGAGGGTTGCAATTTACAGGTTACAACTCTCCCCTTATTTGTGCTTATGAGTTACGACGAGGAAATACTGCGTGTATTGTATGAGGCAGGCAATGAAGGGCTTTCGGTGTCAAAGATAGTACTGCATGTTTATAATGCCTGCAACTCACTATTTTGTCCGATTGAAATCGAAACGGTGAGAAAATATGTTGTGTCGTATGTCCGCCGTAACACATGTGGGTCACGATCGCTTTTGAAAAAGGCTTCGCGTCGTGGCCGCTATTGTCTTAACCCTTGTTCAAGAGAAACCGAATGGCTTCAGTTGTTTGCCGAAGACAGTCGTGAAGAGCAGTGCGGTGGCAGTCAGACTGACGGTTCGTTGTCGCTGTTCTGAAACTTTGGCAGTGATAAGATGCCGTATTCCGCTATTTTTTATTAATTTTGCAATCAGGAAGCAGTACTCCGGTTCTGTCGCTTGGCAAATTGTTTGTCAAGAGGAAAGTCCGGGCAGCGCAGGACAATTCACTTCTGAAAATGGAAGCTGTTGGCGACAACAGGTGAACGTAGAAGAAAATAACCGCCGTGCATTAGTGCGGTAAGGGTGAGAAGGTGGTGTAAGAGACCACCAGTCAACGGGTGATCGTTGGGCTGTACAAACTGGATGCTGCAAGTTCGCGTATACCATCGTTCGAGGGCTGTCCGTCCGATGCCGCAGTGCAACGATGGAGGGTAGAATGCTTGAGCTGTGGGGTGACTCACAGTCTAGATAAATGACAGATGCTCTCTTGCGTGCAAGAGAGAACAGAACCCGGCTTATAGGGGTACTGCTTCCTTTTTTAGTTTTTCCGTCAAACATTTTTTTTTTACCGACGCATAAAGGCTATGTTCGGCTTGCCATATTGCCGTGACAGTCTTTGTGTTGTGTGCCAGTTGCCGTCAGCGGCATCTCATTCGTGGTGATACGACTCTCCCTTTATTATTGTACAGGCACGGTAAAGTTGTTCGGTAAATACCAGTCTCACCATTTGGTGAGAGAATGTCATCTTCGAAAGGGATATTTTTTCATCGGCGCGGGCATAGACTTCTTCAGAGAAACCGTAGGGGCCTCCAATTACAAATACCACCTTGCGTGCGCCCTGCATCTTCTTTTGCAGCCAGCTTGCCATGTCCATACTTGTGCGTTCGGTGCCGCGTTCGTCAAGAAGGACAACAATGTCAGATGGTTGTATTTGTTTCAGAATAAGCTTTCCTTCCTCCTGTTTCTGCTGCGTTTGGGTATAGTTGCGCGTGTTTTTGAGCGCAGCTATCGTGTTAATGGCAAAAGGAACATAATGGTTTATGCGTTTTACATAGTCGTCTATGCCCTCGGCATAAAGCCGTTCGGTTGTCTTTCCAACCAAAATAAGTTCAGTCTTCATATTCATCCTTGCGTTTCGGGTTCTTTGGAAACCAACCTTTTTTCACTCGTTTGCGCTGTTCGAATATTTCGCCGATGCTCCATAACGACGACGCGCCGAGTATTCCGAAAATAGAAGATATGATGATGTTGCCGATGAGCAGTGCCCCCACGATGAAAACAATGCCAAGAAGCAGGAACACCCACCACAGGCGTGTGCCCCAATAATATTCCACCTTTATCACAATGGGATGGAACAGTCCGATTATGAGGAATGTGCTGACGGCTATTGTAAGACCAGAAAAATGCAGAGAGTCCATGTGTATGTGTCGTTGTTGGCGTTTATCAGTCGTCGGTTCTCAACTCAGGCACTACGGCGAAATATTCTACATCGTCGTCGGTGAGGTTTTCCATATAGTGTGCGTGACCCTTCGGGCAATAATGCACTTGTCCTGCCGATGCCGTCTCGGTTACACCGTCGTAGTGCAGTGTGGCAGTGCCTTTGAGCACGAACATTATTTCGCAGTTTGTTTCATGTTTGTGCAAGCCGGTAGAAGCGTGCGGTTTCAGAGTCTGGCGCATTATCTTGCAGTCGTTGTCGGCGAAATTTCTTGCCACGAGTTCGCCTCTCCCACCCTTGAAACCTTCTATTGTCAGTGGGGCGATGTCATTGAAATCTATTATCATATTTGTCTCTTTATTTTTAATGGTTGCATTGCTTGTTTTTCAGTTTGTGGTAAGGCAGCAACGTTATAGCCGTTGCAATACATGCCGCTGCGCACGCCGCTATGGTGTGGGCACCGCTTGCCTGGAGCGTGATGCCTGCCGTGATGCCTATGATTATGCCCGTGTCGCTTGCGAGGAAATAGGTGCTTTCTGCCGTACTGCGTTGGCAGTGTTGGCATTGTGAGAGCAGATGAAAAAGCAGTGTCGAGCATATCGTGCCAAGAGCGCCTCCCGTTATTACCGGAGCCAGATATTGTGCCGTGGCCGACAAATCGGCGGTGAGAATATGCGCCACTGCCAATGCGTATGCCGCGAGAGCCACTATCGGCACATAGCGAGCCTCTCTGAAAGTCTTGCTGCGCAGTGCAATGAGAGCGAGCAGAAATCCGGCAAGCGTCATAATATAGAAAGTCGCGTTTTCGCCCTTTGCGAATATCATTCCGAAAGGAATGGTGGCACAGGTTATGCCTATGAAATCTTGCCAGCCCTGCGTAAGGAAAAAACGGTCGGCTGACACTACACTGGTGTATTCCTCGGGTGCGCGGAACGGGAATTTCACGCTAACCACCAGTATGGCGGGGATTACTGCCAATGCCGCTGCGGTTGCAAAATACAATGTGGGTGTCATTGCCTTGCCGATGACGATATAAAGCACGGGCCCTATTGCGAGTGCCATTCTGGCCACGGCCACCGACGCATAGTTGGCTTCGGTGCGGTGATGCGATTCGGTTTTGTCGATAATCAGTGTACAGGATATTACCCGTTTTGCAAGACCGAATGTCGCTCCGGCCAATGCAAACGCCGTTGCCGGAATAAGAATGCTTATGCTTGCATCGGTCTGAGCTGTTTTGCGGCAGATGAATGGGATACCGAATGTAAGAATGCCGAATGCCATTGCCGCCACGATAAACACCTTGTTGCGTCGGTAGCGTTGTATGAGCCAGTTGCTTATTGCCCCCGACAGACAAATGCCAAGGATTAGCGCTGTGAGGGCTAAGGCCGCGTTTTGTGGAGAAATTGCCGCCCACTTGCCGAGGGTGAGCGGGGTGAACGGCGTCACCATATAATAAGATGTGCACAGGAGCAACTCGGCGACAACGAGCATAAAGAAATCTTTATGCCACATCCGGGCGAAGGTGGGTGTGAATTGTGTGCTCATGGCCGCTCAGTGTCGTTGTCGTTAGTAAGATTCCTGTTCATTGGGGAAGTCAGTCGATTTTACATCGGCCACATATCTACCAATTGCTTCGGTCATGATTGAATACAGGTCGGCGTATTTCCGCAGGAATTTGGGCTTGAAACCATTGTTCATGCCGAGCATGTCGGCATACACGAGCACCTGTCCGTCGGTTTTGTTGCCTGCCCCAATGCCTATTGTCGGGCAGTTCACTTCTCTTGTTATCTGTTCGGCCAATGCGGCGGGCACCTTCTCCAATACAATTGCGAAACATCCTGCACGGTCGAGTGCTTTTGCGTCGGCCAGCAGTTTGCGTGCCTCCTCCTCGTCTTTCGCGCGCAGTCCGTAGCCTCCGAATTTGTGCACGCTTTGTGGTGTGAGACCGAGATGTCCGCACACCGGTATGCCAGCACCAACCATTCGTGCCACCATGTCGGCTATTTCCGACCCGCCTTCAAGCTTCACGGCATCCACGCCAGTTTCTTTCATTATCCTCACCGCAGTTGCAATGCCGTCGGTTGGCGATGTCTGGTAGCTGCCGAAAGGCATGTCGCATATCACGAGAGCATGGTTTACGGCGCGCGCTACGGCTCGTGCATGGTAAATCATCTCGTCGACGGTTATTGGCAAGGTTGTGGCGTTGCCCGCCATCACGTTTGATGCCGAGTCGCCGATGAGTATTGAGTCTACGCCTCCCGCATCGACGATGGTTGCGGTGGTGAAGTCGTAGGCGGTGAGCATGCTTATTTTCTCGCCGTTCTTTTTCATCTCGAAAAATCGTGGAACGGTAACTTTCTTCTTGTCTGTACTTAAATATCCTGCCATAATATGTAATGAAAATAGCGTCGTGCGGTTCACGTTTCATTCAAAGAAACTGCCGTAGACGCGGCAAAAGTACAAATAAAATCCGAGAAAAGACTTGTTTGCAGCCGTTTTTTGGTATGCTGTCGGTGTGGCCTAACCATTGGCTGCGCGTGCTTTGCCGCATTTTCAGCGGCCACCGACATCATGCCGAGGAGCTATGCAGGGTCATCATTTTTAGGTATTCGTTGCGATAAGCATATATATGCCACCCTGTTGCAAATAATTATTAGTAATTTTGCATTAAAATAACGTGGTGGCTGTGCTGCCATGGTTGTTTTTCAACAAACAATACGCAATTGAATATGCATTTATCAGATCTCAAAACAGGTGAGCGTGGAGTCATCGTGAAGGTCACGGGGCAGGGCGGTTTCCGCAAACGCATCGTGGAGATGGGCTTCATAAAAGGCAAGGTGGTTGACGTTTTGCAGAATGCCCCTTTGCAAGACCCCGTGAAATACAAGATAATGGGCTATGAGGTGTCGCTTCGTCGGGCAGAGGCCGGCATGATAGAAGTGGTTTCCGAAGACGAGGCAAGGACTATGGATAGTGTTGCCCAACCCGATGCTAACGGCCGGATTGACTGTGACGACGCTGCCGCCGATATGGAAAAGAAACTGCACGATGCCGCGCGCAAGAAGCGCCGGGTGATAAACGTGGCTCTTGTGGGCAACCCCAACTGTGGCAAGACATCGCTTTTCAATTTCGCGTCGGGAGCACACGAGCGCGTGGGCAACTATTCGGGCGTTACTGTCGATGCCAAGACTGGCCATGCCGAGTTTGAGGGCTACACGTTCAACATAGTCGATTTGCCGGGCACCTATTCGCTCTCGGCCTACTCGCCCGAAGAACTTTATGTGCGCAAGCAGATTATAGAGCACACGCCCGATGTCGTAATCAACGTGATTGACACGAGTAATCTTGAGCGCAACCTTTATCTCACCACGCAGCTTATCGACATGCACCTGCGCATGGTGTGTGCCCTCAACATGTTTGACGAGACCGAACGGCGCGGCGACAACGTTGACTATGCCAAGCTAGGCACACTTTTCGGCGTGCCCATGGTGCCCACGGCCTTCACCACGGGGCGCGGCGTTGACCTTCTGTTCCACATCATAATCAACCTTTACGAGGGTGCCGACTTCCTCGACGAGAAGGGCACTCTGCCGCCGGAGATAGCCGCCGAGATAAGCGAGTGGCACGCCAAATGGCGCGATGTGGCCGACGACGACCACGACGAGGACTTTGCAAGCGGTGTGCATCCGCGCCGCAATGTGTTCAGACACATACACATAAACCACGGACCGTTCATCGAAGAGGGAATAGCAAAGATACAGACTCCGCTGAAACGGCTCGACAGTCTGCGCAACCACTATTCCACACGCTATCTCGCCATAAAGCTAATGGAAGGCGACAAAGATACCGAGCGGCTTATAAAGACCGAAGCTCCCGATGCCCAGGCTATTTTGAAGGTGCGCGACGAGGCCACGGCCGACGTGCTAAAATACACGGGCGAAGATGCCGAGACTGCCGTCATGGATGCCAAGTATGGCTTCATACACGGCGCATTGCAGGAAGCCGGCTACCGCACAGGCACAAAGAAAGACACCTATCAGGTGACACATGTCATCGACAACATCATAACCAACAAATATGTGGGCTTCCCCATATTCCTCGCGCTTATATGGCTCATGTTCGAGGCCACGTTCACCCTGGGGCAATATCCCATGGACTGGATTGATGCCGGGGTGGGGTGGATAGGCCAACTCGTGGCGCAGAACCTTGCCGACGGCCCGCTCAAAGACTTGCTCACCGACGGTGTGATAGGCGGAGTGGGGGCGGTCATAGTGTTTCTTCCGCAGATTCTTATTCTCTATTTCTTTATATCCTATATGGAAGACTGCGGATATATGGCTCGCGCGGCATTCATCATGGACAAGCTTATGCACAAAATGGGGCTGCACGGCAAGTCGTTCATCCCGCTCATCATGGGCTTTGGCTGCAACGTTCCGGCCATAATGGCCACGCGCACGATAGAGAGCCGCCGTAGCCGGCTCATCACCATGCTCATAATTCCGTTTATGAGCTGCTCGGCGCGCTTCCCCATCTACATTATGATAATAGGCACGATGTTCGCGCAACAGTATCGCTCCACCGTGATGATGTCGCTCTATCTTGTCGGCATAGTCACCGCAGTGATAATGAGTCGCATCTTCAGCCGGTGGTTGTTTAAGGGCGAGGACACACCTTTCGTAATGGAGCTGCCGCCCTACCGCTTCCCTACGGCCAAGGCAATAGGCCGCCACACATGGGAGAAGGGCAAACAGTATCTCAAGAAAATGGGAGGCATAATACTCGTGGCCAGTGTCATAGTGTGGGCTTTGGGTTATTTCCCGCACAACGAGGCTCTCACCAAGCAGCAACAGCAGGAGCAAAGCTACATCGGACGCATAGGAAAGGCCATCGAACCGGTGTTCCGCGCCCAGGGCTTCGACTGGAAACTCGATGTTGGCATAGTGTCGGGCGTGGGCGCAAAGGAAATCGTGGCCTCTACAATGGGCATACTTTATTCTGGCGACGAGGAAGTGGCCGACGGCGGAGAAGACTCCTACGCACGCCTGCGCACACAAATGCAAGCCGACGGCATAACCTCGCTCACTGCCTATTGCTTCCTGCTTTTCGTGTTGCTCTATTTCCCCTGCATCGCAACTCTTGCCGCCGTGAAAGGCGAAACGGGTTCATGGAAATGGACGTTGTTCGTTGCTTTCTACACAACGGCACTTGCCTGGCTTGTTTCGGCATTGGTCTATCAGGTGGGAAGCATGCTGTTGTAAAGCCCGTTTTGCCTATATCGCCATAATGCCCCATGCGCATTGCAGGCGTGCATCGTTTGATGCACGATCGTGCAGCGTATGGGGCACATGCGTAATTAATCCACAAGCTTTTGCAGATAACCCAACTTTTTGCTCTCTTTTTTATGACGTTCTTATCCGGAACAGAGGTAAAGTTCTGTAAAAAGTTTACTAGACACCAATTGTTTTTTGTATTTTTGCATACAACATTCTTCGCTTTCTTGCACAGAGTGTGATAGATTACAACAGACAGGCTCTTTAACAGAGCCAAAAATCGAAAAATGTCCGACCTATATTATGCTTAAAGTTTTAATCAATGCTTATGCCTGTTCACCCGGAATGGGAAGCGAACCGGGAATGGCCTGGAACTGGGTGAGTCAACTTGCCCATTACTGCGAGTTGCACATCGTCACTGAGGGGGAATTTCGTGACAAGATAGAGACTGTTGTGCCTACTTTAGATCAGGACAGTAACATGCATTTCTACTATAACCCCGTGAGTGATAAGGTGAGAAAAATGTGCTGGAACCAAGGTGATTGGCGGTTTTATAAGCATTATCGCCGTTGGCAATGGAAAACATACCTCATGGCTAAGGAAATCTGCTCGAAAGAAAATATAGATGTGCTTCACCAACTCAACATGATTGGTTTCCGCGAACCGGGGTATCTGTGGAAATTGTCAAAGGAATGTGGAGTACCGTTTGTTTTGGGACCTGTGGGGGGCTTGAAACAATTTCCATTGGCATATTTGCATGGTGCAGGTTGGAAAATGACTTTGTTTAACAGACTGAAGAATTTCTTGAACATTTGGCAACTGAAGCATGACAAACGTGTGGATGAGGCATTCAATATGGCTCAGGTTATCATAAGCTCTATTCCAGATTCCTATCGTGCCATTAAAAAATATAAAGGACTGGAATCCGTCGTCATACCGGAAACCGGATGTTTCTTGTCTGAGGATATACCTCCAGAACGGTTTGATAGTGATGATTTTCATGTAATGTGGGTTGGCAAGTTTGATTTCCGTAAACAATTGCCTTTGGCACTACGGGCGGTGGCTGCTGCTGACAATCCACATATCATATTGGATGTTTTTGGGACTGGAACGAAGACGCAGACGGAAGAAGCAAAGGCACTGGCACAATATTTAGGCATTGACAATAGGGTGGTGTGGTATGGTAATCAGCCAAACAACGTCGTGATGGATGCAATGCGGCAATCGCAATTGTTTCTGTTTACCAGTGTCAGCGAAGATACCTCTACCGTTGTGCTGGAAGCAATAAGCAACCGCTTGCCGGTTGTGTGCTTTGATGCTTGCGGAATGGCAGCAGTCATAGATGAAAAGGTTGGGAGTAAAATACCACTTACTTCTCCCTTGCAATCCATCCAAGATTTTGCCAAAGTATTGAATGATTTGGAGAATGACCGGAATTTGTTGAAGCAGATGTCGGAAAACTGCAAGCAGAGACAGTTGGAATTGTCGTGGGACGAGAAGGCCAAAACCATGTTGAAATGGTATGAAAAGATTGTAGATAAATGAGAAGTGCGGTGCAAAAGTAAATAATGCGAAAGTTATATGAAAGACTTTGACCGTTTGTTTATCCGTTTCCGGCAATTCGGCGGTTGGCGGCTTATATGCCAGTATGCGCGTATGGGTGTGCTGCCGACGGCTGCTGTGGCATTGGTGCGCTGCGTTATAAGAGGCAAGTCGCCGAAGGAGGTCTATCCAGAAGTAACGCGAAAGGTGGACGAGTTGATGGCCATGCGCTATTGGCCAATCTTGGAACGTTATGCCGACGGTGTGGCGCATGATGCTGAAATCGGTAATAAAGTGCATGATGTGCCCAAAATAATTTGGACAGCATGGCTTCAAGGCTTTGGAAATGCGCCCGAAATGGTGAAGGCGTGTCTTGAGTCGCAACGGACGCACCTGCGCGGTTATGATGTGCGTGTGCTCGATATTGACAATTATCGGCAGTGGGTGGATTTGCCAGAAGATATTGTGAGTAAATACCGCAAGGGACGCATACCGCCAGCATCTTTCAGCGATTTGCTGCGCCTGGCCGTGCTGCGCAAGTATGGAGGCGTGTGGATGGATGCCACGGTCTACTGTTCGGGTTTCGGCAGCGAACCGCTGCAGGCCCGTTGGCAGCGCATCATGCAGAGCGAACTCACATTGTTCCGCTATTTCCGTAGAGGCGAAGCACAACCCGTAGGTCTGTCAACATGGTTTGTGGCTGCCGTGCCCGGTCAAAGAAACGTGTCGGCCGTGCTTGATATGCTCGTGGCTTATTGGCATGATTTCGACTGCTTGGTGGATTATTACATCATTCATCTTTTCATGGGGCTGTCACTGCAACGGTTTTCCGATGTGACACTAGCCATGCCACGGGAAAACAGCTTCCACAGTTTGTTGCTCGGCAATGCCTTGGCAAATGATTTCGATGAAAAGAAATGGAGCGAACTGGTGGCGCATGTGAGCATACATAAGCTCAACTACCGCAAAGTGGAAGAGGCGTTGCACAACAGAAACAGTTATTGTGCATATTTGCTGAACAAATAGAAATAATAAAAAAACTCTGCAAGGTAGAGCATTTTTGCACCCTTGCGGAGTTTTTGTGCTTGTTAGAATTTTGCCATCTTTATGGCATCAATGGCACATTCATCACCCTTGTTTCCGTATTTTCCGCCGCAACGGTCTTTTGCCTGTTGCAGGTCGTTGGTGGTGAGAAGACCATATATAATAGGTATCTCGCTTGTTGAATTGAGTCGTGCAATGCCGTAGGTGACGCCTTGGCAAATGTAATCGAAATGCGGAGTCTCTCCGCGTATCACGCTTCCAAGTATTATCACTGCGTCGTAGCCGCCGTGCAGCACCATTTGGTGGGCACCGTAAATAAGCTCAAAGCTGCCCGGGACGGTCTTTACATGTATGTTCTCGGGCAAAGCACCGTGCTTTTCGAGTGTTTTCACGGCTCCGTCGAGCAACGCCCCGGTTATTTCTGTGTTCCATTCTGCTACGACAATTCCGAAACACATGTTGCTTGCGTCGGGAATGTTGTTGGCATCGTAGTCGGAAAGGTTGTGAAGTGCTGTGGCCATGGTTATTCAGATACTCTTTCGATGTATTTGTCGATTTCCGAACTCTGTACCACAGAGGCGTTCACATATTTCTTTTTGATGTCTTGGTAAACCTTGAGAGCCTCGGCTTTCTTGCCTTGGCTTTCGAGCAATTGTGCTGCCTGAATGCGGAATGTGGGCGCAATGCTCATATTGGCACCGTCTTCTGCCTTGCTGTCTGCCATGTCGGCAGCCTTCTGCAATTTGCTTATGGCTTTGTCGATGTTGCCAGTATTGGCGTAGGCATTGCCCAAAGCAGCCACTGCCGACGGGCTTACCATGGCATCGTTTTCGGGTGAGAACTTCTCAAGCTTGTCAATTGCTTCGTTCCATTTGCCGAGGTTTGCATAGCAAAGTCCGGCATACAGATTGGCAAGGTTGGCAGCATCGGTGCCGCTATAGTCGCTTGAAATCTTCAAGAAACCTGCATATCCTGCGCCGTCGCCGTTGAGAGCCTTGTCAAACTGCTCCATATTGAAATAGTCCTGACCTTTGGCAATGGCTGTGCTGGCCTTTTCTTCACGAGGACCGGAGACAAATGCCTTGTAGAGCAACAATCCTGCAACAACCACGATAATGGCTACAACCACTATCGCTATTTGCTTTTTGTACTTGTCGAAAATTGTTTCGGTCATGCTCACTGCCCCGTTGTGGCCGTAAGCTTTTGAATCCTTGATTGATGATGTATTTCCCATTATTGTTTTGTTTTTTATATTGCTTGTTTAAAATGTGCATGTCTTGTGCGTGCAATGGCTTGACGCGCACACAAATGCAGCGCAAAATTAGTTAATTTATCCCGTATATAGAAATTTATTCTATACTTTTTTATCATTCTCGTGTCTAATTGAAATGCCATGAAGACGGTTTTGTTGAATGATGTCGCTTTTTTGAATGTGAGGTGGCAATTAATTCCGTTTCTTTTTATTAACTTTGCATTTGCCAAAACAATGCAAGCATGTGCTTTTCCTTCTTGATTTGAAAAAGCCTTGGAAACACTTGTGCCAAAAATAATTAACAAAAAATGCCGTTAAGATTACCTGATAGACTCCCGGCAATAGAGTTGCTGAAGAAAGAAAATATATTTGTAATTGACAATTCGCGTGCTACCACACAGGACATTCGTCCGTTGCGTATCGTCATACTCAACCTTATGCCCATAAAGATAACGACTGAAACCGACCTCATCAGGTTGTTGTCGAACACGCCGTTGCAAATGGAAATATATTTCATGAAGCTCAAAAGCCACACATCGAAAAACACTCCGATAGAACACATGATGATGTTCTACAAGGATTTTGAGGTGATGCGCAACGAGAAATTCGACGGGATGATAATAACAGGCGCACCCATTGAACTGCTTGATTATGAAGATGTGCAGTATTGGGATGAGGTGTCGGAAATATTCAAATGGGCCGACACCCATGTGACGAGCACAATGTATATATGCTGGGCGGCTCAGGCCGGACTGTATTATCATTACGGCATCCCGAAATATCCGCTTGAAAAGAAAATGTTCGGAATATTCAAGCAGCGTCCGCTTGATTTGCGGCAGCCTATATTCCGTGGCTTCGACGATGTGTTCAGTATGCCGCACAGCCGCCATACCGAAATAAGACGCGAAGATATATTGGCCGACAACCGATTGACGTTGCTCGCCGAGTCGGACGAGAGCGGCGTGAGCATGGTTATGGCACGTGGCGGACGGCAGATATTCGTCACTGGGCATCTGGAATATGCACCAAACACGCTCGACCAGGAATATCGGCGCGACAAGGGAAAACGCGATGATGTGGAAATGCCGAAGAATTATTATGTTGACGACGACCCGGAGAAACCGCCGTTGGTGACATGGCGCGCACACGCCAATTTGCTGTTCAGCAATTGGATAAATTATTACATTTATCAGGAGACTCCATATAACATCGACGAAATAAAATAACTGCCGTTAATATTAACAGTTCTTGGTCGGATGATAAATATGTTACATTGAAGGACGTTGCCAGATGTCTGATAGACAAGATAAAGACGATAAGAAATTTAGGCTCGACTAGCATTAGTGAGATAAAGCAGAAGTTGGTAGAGTAGAACCTTGGTTTTGGTGTGGACCTCATCGAAATAAAACGGAAATTACTGTTGTAATGAAACATTGTGAATTATGATTATCGAAGAAATCATCAAATATAATGAGCAGTTTTTAGCTACAAAAGGCTATGAAAAGTATCTCACAAGTAAGTATCCCGACAAGAAGCTTGCTATCCTCTCTTGCATGGACACACGACTGACAGAACTTCTGCCTGCCGCCCTTGGACTAAAGAACGGTGATGCCAAGATTATCAAGAATGCCGGCGGCCTGGTCATCAGTCCCTTTGACTCTGCCATGCGCAGCCTCTTGGTTGCCATCTATGAACTCGGTGTAGAGGAAATTATGGTTGTTGCACATTCCAATTGTGGCGCATGTCACATGAACGGTGCACAGATGAAGGAACTGATGCTGCAACGTGGCATTCATCAAGATGTAATAAACACGATTGGGCTATGTGGTATTGACTTGGACCATTGGCTTGAAGGTTTCCATGATACGGAGGATTCGGTGAGAAATACCGTTAACACAATCCGTAATCATCCTCTCGTTCCAAAGGATGTAAATCTGCATGGTTACATAATAGATTCTGTGACAGGAAAATTGACAGAGGTGAAATAATAGCATTTAGTGAATGCCATTTGTTCAACCCTGCGCAAAGGTTGGAGATGAGGTAATAGAACACAACTATCTACATCAAGTTTCATTATTGAAGCATGGCTGATGAATGTTTATGTCAATGATGGATAAGCAGCAAAACGCATTAATGATTTTGCTGAGGAGGATATGCCTTACTTAGCTAAATTATTGGGGTTCGTGGCTTTTTGAATTAAGACTTATCACTTTAAAACCAACAACAATGAAGCATTTTTTATTAGTACTTTTTCTGGCCTTTACTGTTAGCGTCAGCTCAGCCCAGACAGAGCACATGAAATTTAAGGGTATTCCAATGGAAGGTTCCCTTCAGTCATTCACGAGCAAGTTGAGAGCCAAAGGTTTTACCCCTATTGGTATTGAAAACGGTGTATCTTTGTTAAAAGGAGAATTTGCCGGTTATAAGGACTGTACTATCGGGGCAGTAGCTGATAAGAGCGGTATGATATGTAAGGTTTCCGTCATATTCCCAGAAATGGACAAATGGGGCGATTTGGAACAGTGTTATTCTAACTATAAATCCATGCTCACTGAAAAATATGGAGAACCAAAGGAATGTGTAGAAAAGTTCCAAAGCAACTATGTCAAAGATGATGATAACTCAAAACAACTTGAGCTGAAGATGGATAGATGCAAATATTATAGCATCTTCGATGGGACAAATGGCGAAATACAATTGCGGATAACTCATCAGAAATATACCTGCCATGTCATGCTCAACTATTTTGATAATGCCAATCAGGAGCAGCTGAGGAAGCAAATCATGGACGATCTTTAACCCATTTAAATTGCAAACATGAACCTTGGTGCTCAAGGTTTCTTCGTCTTGGCCCATAGCAATCGCTTTTGCCAAAATACTCTCTGACATTAGCTAATAGTCAAAGGATAGTAAATGAAACATATGGATTCACTGCTGAGGCAGCATAAAATTTAACGAAGTATTGTAATATGAGACAGATAGAATTGCTTGCACCCGCCAAAAACCTTGAATGCGGAAAGGCTGCCATTGACCATGGTGCCGATGCCGTGTATATTGGTGCGAGTGACTTCGGTGCGCGGGTGGCAGCAGGAAATTCTACCGACGACATTGCCGCCTTGTGCCAGTATGCGCATGGCTTTGGTGCCAAGGTGTATGTTACGGTCAATACAATAATATATGACGGCGAATTGGAAGAAGCCCGTCGGCTCATAATGAGTTTGGCTGCGACAGGTGTCGATGCCATTCTCGTGCAGGACATGGGAGTTGTGAAAATGCTGGAAGGGTGTGCCGAGCCTTTGCCCGAACTGCATGCCAGCACGCAAACCGACAACCGCAATGCAGCGAAAGTGAAATGGCTGCACGATTTGGGTTTCAGCAGAGTGGTGCTTGCACGGGAACTTTCGCTCGCAGAGATAGCCGAAATTCACAAGGCTGTGCCTGATGTAGAGCTTGAAGTGTTTGTTCACGGTGCATTGTGTGTGAGCTATTCAGGTGCTTGCTACGCATCGGCTTATTGCTTTGGCCGCAGTGCAAATAGGGGAGAGTGTGCGCAGTTCTGTCGCCTGGCCTTCGATTTGCGCGATGCCGACGGCAACGTTATAGACAGTGGCCGCCATTTCTTGTCGCTCAAAGACCTTTGTCAGATTGACGAACTTGAACGCATCGTTGATGCGGGATCCACCTCGCTGAAGATAGAAGGCCGTTTGAAGAATATTGACTATGTGAAGAATGTGGTTTCTGCATACAGCATGCGCCTGAACGAAATCATAGGCAGGTATCCCGACAAATACAGACGGGCATCGTTTGGGAGGGTTGAATATATGTTTGCTCCACATCTCGAGAAAACCTTCAACCGTGGTTTTACCAATTATTTTCTCAATGGCCGGACGCGTGATATAGCGTCGTTTGACACGCCCAAGGCTATGGGCGAATATGTGGGCTATGTGAAGGAAATAAAAGGAAAATCGTTTAATGTGGCAGGAACGGCAATATTTGCCAATGGCGATGGCTTGTGTTTTGTGAATAAAGAACATAAACTTGAAGGATTTCGCGTTAACCGTGTGGAAAATAACCGCTTGTACCCATTGACATTGCCTGAAAATTTGCGCGCAGGAATGGCTTTGTATAGGAATAATGACCAGACGTTTGAAAAGATTTTGTCTCGCCAAACTGCTGTACGCAGGCTGTCGGTTGATTTCGTTGTGCGTTGTTCTGGTAGTGAATTGCGCATAAGTGCAACTGATGAAATGGGCAGAAAATGCACGATGGCGGTTGAAGGAAAGTTTGAAAAAGCCTTGAAGCCGCAGCACGACAATATCGTTAGGCAACTGGAAAAACTGGGAAACACAATATATAAAGCACGCAGCATAACGCTTGAAGGCGAAAGCGAGACGATGTTTATACCTGCAAGCATGTTGGCAGAGTTGCGGCGCAATGTCGTGGAGAATTTGCAGGCTCAATCCGCTCAATCCAAAGTAATAACTCACGATGCCGCATCGGAAAGGCATTCTGTTCAGCATGAGGCAAACGGAAATACTGCGGCAAATGCAATAAATGCAGCGAATGTAGCCAACCACCTCGCACGGGAGTTTTATAATGAGCAAGGAGTGGTAGGAGCACCTGATGCCTATGAGTTGGGCTATGCCGAAGGGAAAAAGAAATATAATGTGTTTCCGATAATGACCTGCCGTCATTGTCTGCGCAATGCGTTCGGGTTCTGTTCGAAAAAAGGAAAGAAAATGCCTTGGAAAGAACCGTTGTTTCTCGCGCTTCCAGATGGAAGAAAATTCCGTCTTTCGTTTAATTGTTCACGGTGCGAAATGAATGTGTATGCGGAAAACTGAGTTGTTTGCCTTTATATTGCTGCTGTCGGTTGTTCTCAGCGGGTGTTACCATGACGGGAGGCATGGCGGTGTGAGGCGTGATGTGCAAACAAATGTAGAGAACGATACTGATATGTTTGTTCGCACACACCACTATTCGCAAAACTACAATTTTGTGGTAAAAGCCGATTCGCTGGTTCTTTTGTGCCAACAACCCGAAGAAGGAGTGTCGCTTATGCCCACCGATTCGGTGGCAGTGCATAAGGGTGAACATCTCGTTGTCGTGGATATGCGCGTGTTGAAAAACGACATGGTGGATTCAGTATGGATTCAGGTGGCGCGCGACCAGTACACTTTCGGTTGGGTGCATGAAAATGTATTGTTGCGGAATGCCGTGCCCGATGACCCGATTTCACAGTTTATATCGACCTTCTCCGATGTGCATTTGCTGATATTCCTTGTCGTCATTATATTGATAGCGGTGTGCTATCTTCTGCACAATATCTTGCGCAAGAAAGCCAATATCGTGCATTTCAATGATATACAGTCGTTTTATCCTACATTGCTCGCTCTTGTTGTGGCCTACTCGGCTGCATTCTATTCAAGCATTCAGTTGTTCGCCCCTGATGCATGGCAGAATTTTTATTTTCATCCCACACTTAATCCGTTTGTCGTGCCCGAAATATTGTCGATATTCCTTGTATCAGTATGGGCAATGACGATAATCGCGATTGCAACAATCGACGACGTTTACCACAAGCTTGATTTCGGCGGAGCAACGCTTTACATCAGTGGCTTGGTAGCGGTGTGTGCCATAAACTATATAGTGTTCAGCGTAACCACATTATATTATATAGGCTATGTGCTGCTTGCAGCTTACACCGTATATGCATTAGTGGCTTATTTCAAGCACAACTATTACAAGTATATTTGCGGTAAATGTGGCGCACGCATGATGAAAAAAGGCGTATGTCCGAAATGTGGAGCCTATAATGAGTGATGATAGAACATTGATATGCAGCGATTTGCACTTTTACTCGAAAATAGCGCGCTGTTAAATGCATCGGTGTATGTCTTTTCTTGTTAAAAATGCGGTTGTTGTCGTGAAAACGACATGCGCTGCAGCAGGTAAATTGTCTGTTAAAATTTTGTGAAATCCAGAAATTAATAGTATTTTTGCAAAACAATTTTCACTTATACGTTGCAACACAGATTATGAAAAAGTATTTACTACCATTTGTCCTTTTGGCATTGGTTTTATGCATGGGCAGTTGTGGCTCGATTAAGAAAATCCCTTATTTCACCAACATCGACACTCTGAACCTTGCAAGCTCACGCGGACTTTACGACGCTAAGATTATGCCCAAAGATCAGTTGACTATTACCGTGGTGACATCAGACCCTGCTGCCGCACAGCCGTTCAATCTCAGTGGCAGCGTGTCGGGCAGTACGGGAGAAGGCAGCGCGAGCACTACGAATAACGCATCATATCTTGTGAACAATGACGGCTGCATCGATTTTCCCGTTGTAGGCACTCTGCATGTAGTGGGACTTACAAAAGACGAATGCCAAAAACTTATAAAGGAAAAGATAGCACCCTATTTGGCTGCTTCCGAAAATCCTGTCGTCATCGTGAGAATGTCGGGCTATCGGGTGACGGTAGCCGGCGAGGTGGGCAGTCCGAAGGTTGTGCCCGTGACATCGGAGAAGATGAGTATTTTGGAGGCATTGGCACAGGCCGGTGACCTTACCATGTATGGACGGCGCGACAATGTGCTCTTGATTCGTGAGGATGCAAACGGACAAAAGTCGCAGCATCGTCTTAATTTGAATGATGCCAACCTCATAAATTCTCCGTACTACTATTTGCAGCAAAACGACTATGTGTATGTTGAGCCTAACAAGGTGAAAGCTAGAAATTCCACTATTGGGTCGTCCACTACATTGTGGTTCTCATTTGTGGGCATTCTAACATCGCTTGCGTCGTTGGTTGTAAACATAGTGCGTTGGTGATATATTGATGAGCGTTGATTTCTCTGTTTGGGTCGGCGCTCATTATTTATATATAAATGTACGCGTGTACATTTTTTTATTATGTACGCGTGTTGAATTCCGGGCTACAAAAACATGTGATATGCCCGTAAATTGAGGAAGAAAGAGAAGGATAATTACGAAACATTATAATTGACAAAAAAAACTGTGGAACCGTTAAAGCATGAATGTGGCGTGGCAATGATAAGATTGCTGAAGCCCTTGGATTACTACCAGAAGAAATATGGCACTTGGATGTTCGGGTTGAATAAGCTTTATCTGATGATGGAGAAACAGCACAACCGTGGACAGGAAGGCGCCGGACTCGCTTGCGTGAAGCTTGATGGCGAGCCGGGCAACGAATATATGTTCCGTGAAAGGGCTGAAGGCAAGAACGCAGTGACCGAGATTTTCGGCGCGGTGAACAAGAATTACCGCAATCTCACTGCCGAACAGTTGGCCGATGTGACGTTTGCCAAGGAACACCTGCCGTTTGCCGGTGAACTATATATGGGACATTTGCGTTACAGCACCACGGGAAAAAGCGGAATACAATATGTACACCCGTTTCTGCGCCGCAACAACTGGAAGGCGAAGAACCTTTGTCTGTGCGGCAATTTCAATATGACCAACGTGAATGAAATCTTCGATATTCTCACCAAACAAGGCCAGTGTCCGCGCATTTACAGTGACAGCTATATCATGCTTGAATATATGGGGCACCGCCTCGACCGTGAGGTGGAGCGCAATTTCATAGCTGCCAAAGCAATGGAACTGCGTGACACAGAGATAACGCAATACATTGAAGACCATGTGAAGATGAGCAATGTGCTGAAAACCACAATGAACTATTTTGATGGAGGTTATGTGGTGTGTGGCATTACGGGCTCTGGCGAGATGTTTTCTATGCGCGATCCTTGGGGCATACGTCCTGCATTCTACTACAAAAACGATGAAATAGTGGTTCTGGCAAGCGAACGCCCGGTATTGCAGACTACTTTCGACCTGGAAACCGAAGACATTAAGGAACTGGAACCCGGCATGGCCTTGCTCGTAAAACGCAACGGTGAGTGCAGTATAGAGAGGATAATTGAACAGAAAGGCGATTCGGCCTGCTCTTTCGAACGCATATATTTCAGCCGTGGGTCAGACTGCGACATATACAAGGAGCGCAAACAGTTGGGCGAACAACTTACCGAACCCATTCTGAAAGCTGTTGACTACGACGTTGACCATACCGTGTTCAGCTATATCCCGAATACAGCAGAAGTGGCATATTATGGAATGTTGAGCGGATTCAAGAGGTATCTCAACCAATCGAAAATAGAACGCATATCCAAACTGGGCCACATTCCAACAAAAGAGGAACTTGAGCTTATCTTAAGCGATTATGTCCGTTCGGAGAAAATAGCCTGGAAGGACATCAAACTGCGCACGTTCATCACCGAAGGAAACAGTCGCAACGACCTCGCAAGCCATGTCTACGACGTTACCTATGGCAGCATACAGCCCGACGTTGACAATCTTGTCATTATCGACGACAGTATCGTGCGCGGAACAACCTTGAAAGAGAGCATTCTGCGCATCCTTGACCGACTTCATCCGAAGAAAATCGTCATAGTGTCGAGTGCACCCCAGATACGCTATCCCGACTATTATGGTATAGATATGGCGCGTCTTGAAGAATTCTGCGTGTTCAGAGCGGCTATCGGTCTGCTCGTAGACCGTGGTATGGAAGATGTCATAGCGTCCACCTACGAGGCTTGCAAGGCCGAACTGCAAAAGAACAAAGAAGAGCAGACCAACCCCGTGCGTGCTATATACAAGCCATTCAGTGCCGAGGAGATAAACGAAAAAATCATTGAAATGCTCCGTCCCGAGGGCATGACAACACCTATACAGCTCGTGTTCCAAAGCATCGAAGGATTGCACAATGCTATTCCCAACCACAAGGGCGATTGGTATTTTACGGGGCATTACCCAACACCTGGCGGTACAAAACAATGTAACCAGTCGTTTGTGAACTATTATGAGCACGTTTACAAACCGTTGGATCGGCGTTAATCTCAGGCTGTTTGCTGTAGATGCCGCAGATTGTAAGAACAAAAAATAAAAGAAATATAAATTCCTGGACACAAAATGAGAAATGTAACATTAGTTTTAGAAGACGGAACCCGTTTCCATGGTAAGTCGTTTGGCTACGAAGCACCGGTTGCGGGAGAGGTCGTTTTCAATACTGCCATGATGGGCTACCCGGAGAGTCTTACCGACCCGTCGTATGCCGGACAACTCATGACACTTACATATCCGTTGGTGGGCAACTATGGAGTCCCTCCTTTTACATTCGAAGCGAATGGGCTTCCTTCATTCATGGAGAGCGACAAGATATACGCCTCGGCAATAATTGTAGCTGACTACAGTGAGAAATATTGCCATTGGAACGCGGTTGAAAGTCTTGGCGAATGGCTCAAACGTGAACAAGTTCCCGGTATCACAGGCATTGACACGCGCGAATTGACCAAAGTTCTGCGCGAGCATGGAGTGATGATGGGCAAGATTCTGTTTGATGATGAGCCAGAAAACATTCCCGAGGCCAACTATGCAGGAGTGAATTTCGTAGATAAAGTGAGCTGCAAGGATATAATACGCTACAATGAAGGAGTAGGAAAGAAAGTGGTGCTCGTTGACTGTGGCGTTAAAGCTAACATCATTCGCTGTCTCATCAACCGTGGCGTTGAGGTGGTGCGTGTGCCTTGGAATTACGACTATACCGACATGGATTTCGACGGCTTGTTCTTGGCCAACGGCCCCGGAGACCCTGATATGTGCGAAGATGCAGTGAATATCATACGCAAACAAATGAACCTCAGCCGCAAACCTATCTGTGGTATATGTATGGGCAACCAGTTGCTTGCAAAGGCAGGAGGCGCCAATATATATAAACTTAAATATGGACACCGCTCTCACAATCAGCCTGTGCGTATGGTTGGCACCGACAACTGCTACATAACATCCCAAAACCACGGATATGCGGTTGATGCGAAGACGCTCGGAAAGGATTGGGAAGAGTTGTTCGTAAACATGAACGATGGTTCTAACGAAGGTATACGCCATAAAACCAACCCTTGGTTCTCGAGCCAGTTCCACCCCGAAGCTTGTTCGGGACCGGTTGATACGGAATTTATGTTTGACAAGTTTGTTGAAACTTTAAAGTAAGATTACAATGAAAGACGAAAATATAAAGAAAGTCCTTTTGCTTGGTTCCGGTGCCTTGAAGATTGGAGAGGCCGGCGAGTTTGACTATTCTGGCTCGCAAGCGTTGAAGGCTCTGCGCGAGGAAGGTGTGAAAACGGTGCTCATCAACCCCAATATTGCCACCGTACAGACATCTGAGGGGGTGGCCGACCAAATTTATTTCCTTCCCGTTCAGCCGTATTTCGTTGAGCGTGTTATTCAGAAAGAAAAGCCCGATGGCATTCTCTTGAGTTTCGGCGGGCAGACTGCTTTGAATTGTGGAGTAGAACTGTATCGCCAGGGCATACTTGACAAATATAATGTAAAGGTACTTGGAACACCGGTGCAGGCCATTATCGACACCGAAGACCGTGAACTTTTTGTGGAGAAGCTCGATGAGATTGGCGTGAAGACAATCAAGAGCGAAGCTTGCGAAAGCATAGAACATGCCCGCAAGGCGGCTGCAGAACTTGGCTATCCCGTCATAATACGCGCAGCCTATGCCCTTGGCGGTCTCGGATCGGGTTTTGCCGATAACGAAGAAGAACTCAACAAACTTGCCGAAAAAGCCTTTTCTTTCTCACCGCAGGTGCTTGTGGAGAAGAGTTTGAAAGGCTGGAAGGAAATTGAGTATGAAGTGGTGCGTGACCGTTACGACAATTGCATCACGGTTTGTAACATGGAGAATTTCGACCCTCTCGGCATACATACCGGCGAGAGTATCGTCATTGCCCCGTCGCAGACACTTACAAACTCCGAATACCATAAATTGCGCGCGCTTGCAATAAAAATCATCCGCCATATCGGTATCGTAGGAGAGTGCAATGTGCAGTATGCTTTCGACCCGAAGAGCGAGGATTATCGTGTGATTGAGGTGAATGCACGATTGAGCCGTTCGTCGGCTCTTGCATCAAAGGCAACCGGTTATCCGTTGGCTTTTGTCGCTGCAAAACTCGGAATGGGATATGGATTGTTTGAATTGAAGAATTCTGTTACCAAGACCACTTCGGCATTCTTTGAGCCTGCTCTCGACTATGTCGTCTGCAAGATACCGCGTTGGGACTTGTCGAAGTTCCGTGGCGTGGACAAAGAACTCGGCTCGTCAATGAAGTCAGTCGGCGAAGTAATGGCGATAGGCCGTAACTTTGAGGAGGCAATCCAAAAGGGACTTCGCATGATAGGGCAGGGTATGCATGGCTTCGTGGAGAACAAAGAGCTGGAGATACCCGACATCGATGCAGCTTTGTGTGAGCCTACCGACAAGCGCGTATTCGTGATATCAAAGGCAATGCACAAGGGATATACTGTCGATCAGATAAACGATCTTACCAAGATTGACAAATGGTTCCTGGAAAAACTCAAGCATATCATCGACATCGATGAAGAGATGAAGCGCTGCAACATTAATACTATCGACAAGGAACTGCTACGTACTGCCAAAATCTATGGCTTTACCGATTTCCAGATAGCACGTGCAGTAGGTCTTGAAAGCGAACTCCACAGTATGGCGAAGGCCGGTCTTGTGGTGCGTCAGTTGCGCAAGAACTACGGAATATTGCCAGTTGTGAAACAAATAGATACTTTGGCGGCAGAATATCCGGCACAGACAAATTATCTGTATGTTACTTATGCTGGCGTGAAGAGCGACATATCGTTCGAGAACGACCACCGCTCCATTATAGTTCTCGGTTCGGGTGCCTACCGAATTGGGTCTTCTGTGGAGTTTGACTGGTGCGGCGTGCAGGCATTGAATACAATACGCAAGGAGGGATGGCGTTCGGTTATGATAAACTATAACCCCGAAACCGTGTCAACCGACTATGACATGTGTGAACGTCTGTATTTCGATGAACTCACATTCGAGCGTGTTCTTGACATAATCGACTTAGAGCAACCCCACGGAGTGATTGTTTCCACAGGTGGACAGATACCCAACAATCTTGCAATGCGCCTCGACGAGCAACATGTTCCAATCTTGGGAACAAAGGCACAGGACATTGACAATGCCGAGGATCGCGCCAAGTTCTCGCAGATGCTGACCAACAACGGTATTAACCAACCCGAATGGAGCGCGCTGACAAGTATGGAAGACATCGACAAGTTCATCGAACGTGTTGGATTCCCAGTGCTCGTGCGTCCTAGCTATGTGCTTTCCGGAGCAGCCATGAATGTGTGTTCAAACGAGGATGAGCTGCGCCGTTTCCTGCAACTTGCCGCAAACGTGAGTGAAGACCACCCCGTTGTCGTGAGCAAATTCATCGAGCATGCAAAGGAAATCGAGATGGATGCCGTGGCAAAGAACGGCGAAGTGATAGCATACGCAATTTCAGAACACATCGAGTTTGCCGGAGTACACTCCGGTGATGCCACAATACAGTTCCCGCCGCAGAAACTTTATGTTGAAACAGTGCGTCGCGTGAAGCGCGTGGGACGCCAAATAGCTAAGGAACTGCATATTAATGGTCCGTTCAACATACAGTTCATGGCACGCGATAACGACATTCTTGTGATAGAATGCAATCTGCGTGCGAGCCGCAGCTTCCCGTTTGTGAGCAAGGTGTTGAAGATAAATCTTATAGAACTTGCTACGCGTGTCATGCTTGGTTTGCCCGTGGAGAAGCCTGAAAAGAACCTGTTCGACCTTGACTATGTAGGTATAAAAGCGTCGCAGTTCAGCTTCAACCGCTTGCAGAAAGCCGATCCGGTGCTTGGTGTTGACATGAGTTCAACCGGTGAGGTGGGTTGTCTGGGCGACGACACCAATACTGCTCTGCTTAAGAGCATGCTTTCTGTTGGCCATCGCATACCAGAAAAGAATATCCTTCTGTCTACGGGTAGTGCCAAACAAAAGGCTGATATGCTAGATGCTGCGCACATGCTTGTGAAACACGGCTACCGCCTTTATGCCACAGGAGGTACAAGCAAGTATCTCACGGAGAATGGAATAGACAACACCCGTGTGCTCTGGCCGTCGGAAGAAGGTGAAGGTCTGAAGGCATTGGATATGCTGCACAACCACGAAATAGATATGGTTGTCAATATTCCCAAGAACCTTACGAGTTCAGAATTGAGCAACGGCTACAAAATACGCCGTGCTGCAATTGACTTGAATGTTCCGCTGATTACCAATTCACGCCTTGCCAGCGCATTCATCTACGCTTTCTGCACCACGCCGCTTGAAGAAATCGACATTAAGGCATGGGGCGAATATTGATAGACAAATAAAATTCAACTTACGAAAACCCTGCCAACCGGGAATTGAATTAATTCTCATTGGCAGGGTTTTTATATGTGTCGATAAGTCCAATCGAGACAATTTTAAGATGACTATGGTAAATAGACTTATAATTCTCTGACTTTTTAAACACTGAAACCTTTATAAGATAAGGTTGATAATATCCTAATAGCAATGAATGAAAGATATAGTTTTGTCGCGCTCATACTTTCTGTTTTGCTGCTAACTGGCAGTTGCAGACCGAAAGAGGGACGCATCGTTGCACAAGGCAAAGGTGCCGACAAGATGGAACAATGCCATGATGAAACGCAGGCAGGTAAAGTTATAGAGCTTACGGTTGCCGACTTTCGGCAACGAATATTCGATTACACCTCACAGAGTGACTGGGCTTTTCGCGGTTCTCGTCCTGCAATAGTCGATTTCTACGCCACATGGTGTGGGCCTTGCAAACGCACTGCACCCGTAGTTGCAGGCATAGCAGCTAAATACAAAGGGAAAATTGATGTGTATAAGGTGGATATAGACAAACAGCAAGAACTTGCCAGAGTGTTTGGCATAACGTCTATACCGGCATTGTTGTTTATTCCGCTGAACGGGCAACCTATGATGTATGTCGGGGCTATGGGGAATGAAGACATGGATCGTTATATTAAGGAATCCATGTTTACATCGGTTGACACGACAACGGCAGAAACACACTTTTGAAAAAGCGACAATCCCAATTCTCTACAAGAGAATTGGGATTGCGTTTGTTTGGAATAGTATGTTTTGGTTTAAGCCTCAGCCTCTGGTATTACAGACACTGTGCTCTTGTCTTTACGGCCCTTGTGGAAGTTTACGGTTCCGTCAACCAGAGCATAAAGAGTATCGTCTTTGCCGATACCTACATTAAGTCCGGGGTTGTGCTTTGTACCGCGCTGGCGAACGATGATGTTGCCGGCAATCACTTTCTGGCCTCCCCAAATTTTAACGCCTAATCTTTGAGAAGCTGATTCACGTCCGTTCTTAGAACTACCTACACCTTTTTTATGTGCCATTTCTTGTTCCTCCTAAAATTTAAGCGATAACTTCTTTAATTGTAACTTCTGTGAACTGTGCGCGATGACCGTTCTTCTTGCGGTAATCCTTTCTGCGCTTCATCTTGAAAACGATGACTTTGTCACCCTTTACAAGAGGATTTACAACTTCACAAACAACTTTTGCGCCCTCTACAGTGGGTGCGCCTACCTGTACTGAACCTTCCTTGTCGACAAGCAGTACCTTGTCGAATTCAACAGCCTGGCCTGCTTCCACATCCTTGATGTGGTGAACGAACAGTTTCTTGCCCTGCTCAGCCTTGAACTGCTGACCGTTAATCTCTACGATTGCGTACATTAATATTATTATTAAACGGGTTTTTCCGTAAGGCGAATGACTTCGTGCCATTGCTTTCTCATGCCTTTGCGGATTAAATCGGCTGCAAATTTACTAATAATTTATGGTGTAAAGATGAAAGGACGTGAACATTTAATTGTAATTAACATTAAACAATAATCAAGTAACCTTTACGAACAATGGTAGATTTATCTACAAATGCCGTTGAACGGCAAAGTCTTAATTTAGAAAAACAATATCACTTAGTTTCGCTATGTAAATCTTTGCGCTTTGTGATTCTACTGAACTTGATTCCAAAACATTACTAAAATGGTTTTTGGCTATGCACATTGCATAACCAAAAACCATAATGGTGTATGTTCGTTACAATTTATTGAACACGTTCTTCATCTGTTCGCCAAGTCCGATGGTGTAGCCTTGCGACACAAATACAACACGGTTGAATGTGTCGGCAATTATGAACATCGGCATCTGGGTCTCGCTTTTCAGTTTCATCTGTTTTGCTATTTGTTTGCGCACGGCTCCGTCTTTGTCTATCGCGTAGGCTACGGTCGAAGGCAGACTCTTGAACTCTTCCTTGTTGAATTTCTTTGCATCGGCTTCGCTTTCAAACAGAAGCAGTACAGGCCGTCCCCATTTCTCGAACGCATCCTTGGCTTTCTCGATGTCGTGCAAGGCATGGTTTGTGGGTTCCTGACCTACGCCGAGCACTCCAACAATGAAATATCCACGGCCCGTTTGCGACAGTATGCTTGCGTCTTTGCCGCCCACTTTTACAATTGTCTCACTGTTAAACGATCCTATTACGTTCACGTCGTCGGTGCTGTGCCTTATGTCAAGTTTTACATTGGTGGTTTTTCCTGCCACTATTTCAAATCTTTGTGTCGAAACCATCACACTTCCGCTTGCCATTCTTGTGCCGGTGGTGAGCATGTAAGTGCCTTCGTCGAGTGTGCAACCGTCTTTGAACGTATTGCTCCAGCTTGTTCCGTTGCCCATGTCAACCTGTCCTTCTTCGAAATTCAGTAGCTGCGCACTGCCGTCTACAATCTTGCTTATGGTGAAATGGTTGTAATATAACGGATTGTCGAGGAATGCCGTGGGCGAGTAGTCAAGTACAAGACGGCCTGTCGGTGCTGTGCTTTGCACGTCGTTGTCAAACAAAACGTCGTTCCAATTGCCGTTTGCCTTATATTGCACTTTTGATGTCACGGCATCTTTACGAGCTTCGATGCCCAGACTTCTTGCCACGTCAACAAAGAAAACGCCGCGCGAACGTTCATCGGTAAGTTTCGATTCGGCAACGCCTACGGGGGTCTGTGCTATGTGTAAGGCGTTTTCTTTGGAGTCAACTTTTATGTTGTCTTTAATCCATTCCACAAGTTTGCGTGGGTCATCTTTGAATTTCTTTGCCGTATTCTGGTCGAAGTATTTTTCAAAGTAATGCTTGAACGGTTTGATTATCATCTCGTCTTCCACGCGAGGCGACACTTGGTCGGTTGTCGCGCCGAAGTTGTCTTCGAGTATTTCTGTGGTAATGTCGCGCAGGTCTTTGTCGCTGAGAGTCTTAAGAATGGCTATTACGCGGCTTTTGTTGTCGGCATGTTGCTTGATGAACTTTTCTATTGTTTCGTGGTTGCCGCGCGATTTCACGAGAAATTCAGCGCAGTCCTTTGATATGGCAGCGGCTTGATCGCCGGTGAGGAATGTTGCTGTGTAGGCTTTTCTTATAGAGTCTTCATGGGCAAATCTTATCTGGTTTTCTTTCCTCATCTCATCGCTTACGAATGGCATTTGCGCATTCTCCACAGGCGGAACAATGGTCAAGGTATCTTCCGCATACGACTGTCCTTTGCCCTTGTCGGTAGTTTTAGTGTCGAGATACACGGTCACGTCATTGTCTTTTCCGAAAGACACTTTGCGGTAGCCGTATTTTCCGTCTTTAGAGCACCACACCAGCATGTCGCCCTTACCGGCAGAAAGCGATGTGCGGCCTTGCGCGTCGGCGTATTTTGTCACGGCTGTAAAGAACTCGGCATAGTTGTATATCTTGAATTCCACTTTGGCATTGTCGGCCGGCCGGCCGTCAGCATCTTTCACTGTAATATATGCACTCGCCGTAGGCGCATAGTTGGCCGTGAGGTTTATCTCGGTGAAATTGGCCGTGCGCAGCATCACTTCCTCCGGTCCTTGGTAGTCGCCGAATGCGCGGGTGTGCATCAGCATGGCGCGCGATGCGGGTGCGTTAAACCATCCGAGGTTCAGCACGGGCTCCGGTTCGCATGCTCCCAGAAAATACCATTTGCCGTCGGCCCACGCTTCAACCCATGCATGGTTGTCGTCGGTGTGTGCCCAACGTGGGGTGTAAACCTGGCGTGCGGGAATGCCTATTGCCCTCAGGGCTGCAACGGTGAATGTGCTCTGTTCGCCGCAGCGTCCTGTAGCCGTCTTTACTGTTGCAAGTGGTGATGAGGTGCGCGCATCGGCAGGTTGGTAAGTCACTTTTTCGTGGCACCAATGGTTCACCTCCAATATGGCATCGTGCATGTTCATGCCCTTCACACGCTCTTTCAGTTCTTTGTAGAACACTGTGCGTGCAGAGTCGAGTGCTTCGTTGTTGACACGCAACGGCAGCACAAAGTGTCTGAACAACAGTTCGGGCACGTTTTTGCCCCAAGCCATTTCGTTGCGTGCGGTGAGTGATGCCCGCACATTCGACACATAAAACGAAGTAGGGTAGTCGGTAATGTCGGCAAGCGGCATGTAGGCATACAGAAATTTAAGGGCTTCTTGTTCTTCGCCAGTAGCTTTCGTGCCTTTGATGTTGTAGAATTTCTGGCCGATTGTCTTGATGCGTTTTGTGAATATGCTCTCTACGTTGGCGCGGTAGTTAGGGTCGGATAGGAAATGGTTGTCAGCCCCGGCAGCCATGCATATTATTAAGAGAATGAGCGAAAACAATGTTCTTTTCATGGGTTATGCTTTTTGTGTAAAACGGGGAGAAGTCTGCAAGGCTTCTCCCCGTTAACAGTAAGTTTTTATAGAGTGCTATTCTATTTCAATCTTTTTTATGCGCTTCTCGTGTCTGCCGCCTTCAAACGTGGTGCTGAAAAACTCGTCCATGATTTTTCCTGCGGTGTTGTTGTCGATGAAACGTCCCGGCATCACGAGCACATTGGCATCGTTGTGCTGTCTTGTCATGTGGGCTATCTCGGGTGTCCATGCCAGTCCTGCTCTCACACCTTTGTGGCGGTTGAGTGTCATGCTCATGCCCTCACCGCTGCCGCAGATGCCGATGCCGGTGCTCACTTCGCCACTTGTCAATCCGTTTGCAAGTGCATGGGCGAAGTCGGGGTAGTCGCAACTCAGGTCGCTGTATGTGCCATAGTCTTTATACTCATAGCCATGGCTCTCGAGATATTGCATCACATATTTCTTCAATGCGTAACCAGCATGGTCGCATGCAAGTCCAATAACTTTTGTTTCCATAATGATAGCGTTTTTATTTAGATAGGTAGTCTTTCACTTGTTTGTACACGTTCTCTGCCGTGAAGCCGAGTTTCTCGTCGAGCACCTTGTAAGGTGCTGAAAAACCGAACGAGTTGAGACCGTAAACCATGCCGTTTGCTCCGACAAGGCTTTCGAGAGTTACGGGCAGACCTGCGGTGAGGCCGAATATCTTTGCACCTTTCGGCAGAACATCTTCTTGGTATTCCTTCGGCTGGGTTCTGAACAATCCTTCAGAGGGCACGCTCACGATGCGCACTTTCACTCCGTCTTTGCGCAGCAGGTCTGCACCCGAAACGAGTGTTGCCACCTCCGAACCTGAGGCAAGCAGTATCACGTCGTAGTCGTTGTCGGAACCTTTCACCACATAAGCGCCCTTTCTTGCCATTTCATAGTCGGTTCCTTCGGGCAGACTGTTCACTGCCTGGCGTGAGAAAATAAGTGCTGTAGGAGTGGCCATGTTTTCAACGGCCATCTGCCAGCACACTGTTGCTTCGTCGGCATCGGCCGGACGGAATACTCTGACAGAATCGTTGCCCTCGTGGTTCTTGAGCTTCTCCATGAGGCGTATCTGGGCTTCCTGCTCCACCGGTTCGTGGGTCGGGCCGTCCTCGCCTACGCGGAATGCGTCATGCGACCAGATGAATTTTATTGGCACACGCATCAGCGCAGCCATTCTTATTGCCGGTTTCATGTAGTCGGAGAATACGAAGAATGTTCCGCATGCAGGGATTACGCCGCCGTGCAGATACATACCTATGCACACACACGCCATGGTGAGCTCGCTCACTCCGGCCTGAAAGAATGCTCCGCTGAAATCGTCGGGTGTGATGTTGTGCGTGTGTTTCAGGAAACCGTCGGTTTTGTCGGAGTTGCAAAGGTCGGCCGACGAGCACACCATGTTGGGCACTTGCTCGCTGAGAACGCCGAGGCAGTTGGCCGAAGCAGCGCGTGTGGCCACGTCTCTCTTCTGCACCAATGAGCTCCAGTCCACCTTGGGTGCATTGCCCGAGAACCACTCTTTCATTTGTGCGGCCTTTTCGGGGTTGGCTGCGCGCCATTCATCTTCGGCTGCGTGTCTGCCCTTTACTATCTCGCGCAACTCGGCATTGCGTTTTGCATACAGTTCCTTTACATCGTCAAACACAACAAACGGGTCGTCAAGGTTGCCGCCAAGATTCTTCACCGTGTTCTCGTATGCGCCGCCTCCGAGCGGGGCACCGTGTGTCTTCACGTTGTGCTCATAGCTCGTTCCGTCGTCTTTCACCGCGCCTTTTGCCATTACTGTGTGTCCGATGATGAGCGTAGGGCGCGACTCCTCGTTTTGTGCCAAGATGAGTGCAGCGCGTATTTCGTCGGGATTGTTGCCGTTAATTTCCAATACATTCCATCCCCACGACTCATATTTCATGCGAGTGTTTTCTTTCATCACCACATCGCATTCGGTTGAGAGCTGTATCTCGTTGGAATCATAGAACATTATGAGGTTGTTCAGCTTCAGCACTCCGGCAATGCGTCCTGCTCCCTGCGAAATTTCCTCCTGTATTCCTCCGTCTGATATATATGCGTAGATGTGGTGCTGCATCATTGTGCTGCCAAGCCGTGCTTCGAGAAATTTTTCTGCGATAGCGGCACCCACTGCGAATGTGTGGCCCTGTCCGAGCGGTCCCGAAGTGTTTTCTATTCCATGAACAAGGTCTCTCT
Organism: Lachnospiraceae bacterium; assembly: GCA_963654815.1. GTDB lineage: Bacteria > Bacteroidota > Bacteroidia > Bacteroidales > Bacteroidaceae > Prevotella. The sequence continues at coordinate 89,729 of CAVKCP010000001.1, forward strand.
CGGGATGTCCGGGAGTGACGGATTTCCACTGGCGGAAGTTCTTCAGGTCGTCGATGGCGAATTTTCCCTGCAATGCGAGGGCTGAATAGAGCATCGGCGACATGTGTCCCGGGTCAAGGTAGAACCTGTCTCTTCCTTCCCATGTTGGCTGATCGGGGTCATAGACCAAGAATTCGGAAAAGAGGATATTTATGAAGTCGGCACCGCCCATGGCACCTCCAGGATGTCCTGATTTCGCTTTCTCAACCATAGCAACGGCAAGTAGTCTGATGTTGTCTGCCGCGTGATTCATTAAATCCGTATTATTCATTTCTTATTTAATGTTTAAGAGTATTTGCTTTGTTTGTGGATGCCTGCGCAACCTGCTTCCATGGTGTGTTTCAACAGTCATGTCGGCAATGATGCCGACGTCGCCGCCGATTCTGACGGTCGGCATTGTGCAATGTCTGTGTTATGGTTTGTCATATGCAAAGATAGGTATATTAGTTGACAATTTACTCTTGTTGGTTAATGTTTTTTCAAAAGAATTGGAATTTTCTCTCATTCAACCTTTGGCTGCGGCATCATTGTTGTTTTGCCGCGAAGCCTGCATTTTAGTCGTGCCACAAATTATTTCTGGCGTGCGGCGTGTGCTGCACGCTCGAGCTGCGTATGCAACATGTGTGTGCTGCGTCTGCATCACGCGTCTTGTCCGTACTGATTGTGTGGCAAAACGGGCATTTCTGCTCCTTTGTTCATGCTTGTAAGGCATGTTTAAAGCGTTGTGCCAAATAGCAAATATATTATAAAAGTAAACGACTTGCATTTGCTTATTGCAAAACATTGCTTACTTTTGTAGTAAAGTTAAGCAGACAATATGAAAACAGTATTGATAGGATCAGGCAATGTGGCCACGCATTTGGGGCTGGCTATAAAGTCGGCCGGAATGGATGTCGTGCAGGTGTGGAGCCGCACAATGGCTTCAGCCCGCCAGCTTGGTGAAAAGCTTGGGTGCGGTTTCACGGCTGATATTGACGAGGTGGTGCACGATGCCGACCTGTTCATAATATCGGTGACCGACGACGCTCTGCCCAGTGTGGTGCAGGCATTGTGTCCGTCGCGACGCAACGCCGTTTTCGTGCACACGGCAGGAAGCATGCCAATGCAATGTTTCTGCGGATATGCCGATTCTTACGGAGTGTTGTATCCGATGCAGACATTCTCCAAAGCCAAGGAAATTGATTTCAGAAAAGTCCCGGTGTTTGTCGAGGCATCAAGTGGCGAGGTTATGAATGAGATAGAGGGCTTTGCCGAAAAACTTGCCGACACGGTTTACCGGCTTGACGGCGAGGGGCGCAAGTGGCTTCATCTTGCGGCAGTGTTTGCATGCAACTTCTCGAATTACTGTTGCTCGGTGGCCTACGATTTATTGCAGAAACGCGGAATACCATTTTCGGTGATGTTGCCGCTCGTTGCCGAAACGGCAGGGAAACTTTCGGTGCTTACTCCCCATGAGGCACAGACCGGGCCTGCTGCACGCGGCGACGTGAAATTGGTTGAAGAGCAGGAAAAGCTGCTTGCTTGCGACGAAAGCCTTGCACAGATTTACAGACTTGTGTCGCAAGGCATTATGAGTAACAGAAACAAAGGTTGAAAACAATACCATGATAAATTATGATTTAAGAAAAATACGCGCCGTGATATTCGATGTTGATGGCGTTCTGTCGGCCGAAACCGTCACGATGTCGGCTGATGGAGAACCGTTGCGCACGGTAAACATAAAAGACGGCTATGCAATACAGCTTGCACAAAAGCTCGGTCTGCGCGTGGTGATACTTACCGGCGGCAATACCAATGCCATAAAAATGCGCTATATGCGTTTGGGCGTGGAAGATATATACATGGGTTGCTCGGTGAAGATAAAGACTTATGACGAGTTTCTTGCCAAACGTGCACTGAAAGACGAGGAAATAGTGTATGTTGGCGACGACATACCCGATTATGAAGTGATGCAAAGGGTGGGGTGTGCGTGTTGCCCTGCCGATGCCTGCAGCGACATCAAGCGAATAAGCCGTTATGTGTGTGACGCCGAAGGCGGACGCGGTTGTGCCCGGGAAATAATCGAACAGATACTCAGGGCGCAGGGTAAATGGCTGGCCGACAACAAGGCTTTTGGATGGTGATTGCAACCGGAAGACAAAAAAGACATTGAAATGACAAAGAAGATAATATTGGCAAGCAACTCGCCGCGCAGGAAAGAGCTGCTGTCGGGACTTGGTTTCGATTTTGAAGTAAGAGTGTTGAAAGGCGTTGACGAGTCTTATCCCGAAGACCTTGAGGCCTGCAAGGTGCCCGAATATATAGCCCGCGAGAAAGCCCTGGCTTACAGCATTGGCGACGATGAAATCGTGATAACTGCCGACACGGTGGTGGTGGTTGACGATGTGATATTGGGCAAGCCGCACAACCGCGACGAGGCTCACCGCATGTTGCGCATGATTAGCGGCAGAAAACACTCGGTGGTCACGGGCGTATGCCTTTCTACAAATGCCGAGCAGCGGTGTCTATCGGTGAAGACAGATGTGGAATTCAAACAACTCAGCGACGATGAAATATATTATTACATAGACAATTACCGTCCTTACGACAAGGCAGGAGCCTATGGCATACAGGAGTGGATTGGATATGTGGGTGTCGTGTCGATAACGGGAAGCTACTTCAACGTGATGGGCTTTCCGGTGCAGCGTGTTTACGAGGAGTTAACCCGACATTTCGGTGTCGAAATCGGGAGAAAATGATGCGTAAGGCGTTGTGAAAATGCATATAAAAGTTATTAAAATAATTAGATTTAGATACTTTTTAATATAATTTAGACCCTATCTTTCCAAACTATATTATTAAAGTAGTAATTTTGCCGTAAAATAAAGAAAAGGAATATGTCAGAATCAATTGATATCCGTGAATTGAACATACGGATTGAACAACAGAGCAATTTCGTTACAAATCTTGTGACGGGCATGAACCGTGTGATTGTGGGACAACGTCATCTCGTTGACTCTTTGCTCATTTCGTTGTTGAGCGACGGTCACATTCTGCTTGAAGGTGTACCCGGCTTGGCGAAGACCTTGGCCATAAAGACCTTGGCCAAACTCGTCGATGCTGATTTCAGCCGTATACAGTTCACCCCAGACTTGCTGCCGGCCGATGTGGTGGGAACATTGGTTTATTCGCAGAAAGACGAGAATTTCCATGTGAAGAAAGGACCGGTGTTTGCCAATTTTGTGTTGGCTGATGAGATAAACCGCGCCCCCGCCAAGGTGCAAAGTGCACTTCTTGAGGCGATGCAGGAACATCAGGTGACAATAGGCGACAGCACTTTCAGCCTTCCCACGCCATTCATGGTAATGGCCACCCAAAACCCGATTGAGCAAGAAGGCACCTATCAGTTGCCTGAAGCACAGGTTGACCGTTTCATGCTGAAAGTTATAATCGACTATCCCACCATAGAAGAGGAAAAACTTATAATCCGTGAGAACGTAAGCCAGAAATTCCCCGAGGTGCAGCCGGTGGTCACTGCCGCCGACATTCTCAATGCCCGTGACGTGGTGAAGCAGGTGTATATCGACGAAAAGATAGAACAGTATATTGCCGACGTGGTGTTTGCTTCGCGTTATCCCGACAGATACGGTTTGCCGGAGCTTAAAAACATGATAACCTTTGGCGGTTCTCCGCGTGCGAGCATAAACCTTGCCAAGGCAGCCCGTGCCTATGCGTTCATAAAACACCGTGGCTATGTGGTGCCCGAAGATGTCAGAGCCGTTGTGCACGACGTGATGCGTCACCGCATCGGACTGTCGTATGAGGCAGAAGCCAACAATGTAACGAGCGAAGAGATTGTTTCGAACATCATCAACAAGGTCGAAGTGCCTTGATGGAACCGTTCGGTCGGATTTTGGTTTTATAATTGATTTTTCGGCGTGGATACATCAGAGATATTAAAAAAGGTACGCAAGATTGAAATAAAGACCCGGGGGCTCAGCAACAACATCTTTGCCGGTCAGTATCATTCTGCGTTCAAAGGGCGTGGTATGGCTTTCGCTGAAGTGAGAGAATACCAGTTCGGCGACGACGTGAGAGACATTGACTGGAATGTGACGGCGCGCTTCCGCAGGCCTTATGTGAAAGTCTTTGAGGAGGAGCGTGAGCTTACAGTCATGCTCGTGATAGATGTTTCGGGGTCGTTGAATTTCGGTACGGTAAAAAGCACCAAGTCTGACTGCGCCGTGGAGATAGCCGCCACACTGGCATTCAGTGCTATTCAGAACAACGACAAGATAGGCGTGATTTTCTTTTCTGACAGAATTGAAAAATACATACCACCAAAGAAGGGGCGCAAGCACATCCTTTACATAATAAGAGAGATGCTTGATTTCAAGCCGCAAAGCCGTAACACCGATTTGGGCGAGGCAATGGCTTATTTCACCCGGGTGATGAAACGGCGGTGCACGGCATTTGTGCTGAGCGATTTTTACGACAACAAGGATTTCTCGAAGCAGTTGCAGATAGCCAACAACAAACACGACGTGATGGCAATACAGGTGTATGACATACGCGACAGGGAATTGCCCGATGTGGGACTTATGAAAGTTGTTGATGCAGAAAACGGCAACGACTTCTACATCGATACGAGTTCGCGGAAAACACGTGCTGCCCATGCGGCATTCTGGGCTGAACGGCAGGCCAGACTGAAACAGGAATTCTCGCAAAGCAGCGTGGATTGGGTGTCACTGGCAACCGGAGAAGACTATGTAAAGCATCTTATGAGGTTGTTTGCGTTGCGCAATCACTGATTTTATGGTATAAATTCCATTGGGAGACAAATATATAGGGAGAGCATAATTTGAAAAGGTTAATATCCATTCTATATATATTATTGGTGGTGTCGGGCGTTAAAGCCCAGGTTAGCGTGGAGGCAAAAATTGACTCTACATATATATTTATAGGGCAACAGGCACACGTCACTGTAACTGCAACGGCCAAAAACGGCAGCGATTTGCTGTTCCCGTCATTCAAACGTACGCAGCTGATGGTGCCAGGAATAGAAGTGCTGGCAGTTTCTGATGCCGACACCGTGTCGGCAGGCGACGAGATGCGCGTGTCGAAGATCTACACCATAACGAGTTTCGACGAGAAACCTTACCGCATTCCCGGCTTTAATGTGAAGTCGAAGGGCAAGACCTATACCTCAAACGAGTTGGCTTTGAAGGTTATTTCGCCCGATGTCGATACTACACACATCGACCAGTTCTTTCCGCCCAAGGATGTTCAGGACAATCCTTTCCTTTGGTCGGAATGGGCTTCGTTGTTTTGGTTGAGCCTTGTAGTGCTCGTCTTGTGCGTGGCATTTGCCTATTTGCTGGTTTGCTTGAAACAAAACAAACCCATAACGATAGCAATAAGGATAGTAAAGAAAATACCGCCCCATACGCGAGCACTCAACGAAATGGGCAAGTTGAAGGACGAACATCTGGCCTCTTCTGACGACCAGAAGACTTATTACACCCAGCTTACCGACACGTTGAGGCGATATATAAAGGAACGGTTCGGCTTCAACGCCATGGAAATGACGAGCGACGAAATCCTGTTCAACCTGAAAGAAAATGGAACCGAGGAGATGATTGGCGAGTTGAGAGAACTTTTCCAAACAGCCGATTTGGTGAAGTTTGCGAAATATTCGACAATGCTCAACGAGAACGACCGCAATCTCGTGTCGGCAGTAAATTTCATCGACAAGACAAAAAATGCCGACCAACAGGCCGTGGAGGAGAAAATCGTGCCGGAACTGAGCGAAACGGAAAAGAAAACACGCCAAAACCGTGCGGTAATAAAGTGGGCACTCGTGGCTATCGGTTTGATGGTGCTTGGCGTGTCGGCAATGATTGTCTGCCGCATTTATCAGTTAATTTAGCATTATAGTTAAGATGGAGTTTGCAAACAAAGAATATTTCTTGCTTCTGGTGCTGCTTATACCATATATATTATGGTATTTCATGTACAAGCGCAAGAGCGAACCGACAATGAGGGTAAGCGATACGCGCGCTTATCACACGGCTCCTAAAAGCTGGCGCATGAGGCTTATGCATCTTCCGATGATGCTTCGCTGCGTGGCTTTCGTATTGATGGTGTGCGTGCTCGCACGTCCGCAAACACACAATGCATGGGACAACAAATCGGTGGAAGGTATCGACATAATGCTTGTCATGGACGTTTCAACGTCGATGCTTGCCGAAGACCTGAAACCGAACCGTCTTGAAGCGGCCAAGGGCGTGGCCTCGGAGTTCATCGCCGACCGCCCCAACGACAATATCGGACTGACAATATTCGCCGGAGAATCGTTCACCCAATGCCCCATGACAACCGACCATACGTCGCTGCTCAACCTCTTGCAGACGGTGCGCACCGACATTGCCGCGCGTGGAATAATCTCTGACGGAACGGCAATCGGTATGGGTTTGGCCAATGCTGTGTCGCGCCTGAAAGACTCTAAAGCAAAAAGCAAGGTGATAATATTGCTCACCGACGGCAGCAACAACATGGGCGACATCTCGCCCATGACCAGTGCCGAAATAGCAAAGAGCCTTGGCATTCGTGTCTATACGATTGCCGTGGGAACAAACAAGGTGGCTCCTTATCCCGTGCCTGTGGCTGGCGGAGTGCAGTATGTGAACATGCCGGTGGAAATAGACACCAAAACGCTGGCCGAGATAGCGCAAACCACTAACGGCAATGCCTACCGTGCCACCAACAATAGGGAACTGGCGCAGATCTACAAGGATATAGACAAGCTTGAAAAGACAAAGATGGACGTAAAGAGATTCTCGAAGAAATACGAGGCTTTCCAACCGTTTGCCGTGTGGCTTATAGTAGCTCTGCTTTGTGAAATATTATTGAGAATAACGGTGTTGCGCCGCATTCCATAACAAGAAGACAAGATGTTTAGATTTGAAGACCCTGCATATTTGTGGCTGTTGCTTGTTCTGCCGTTGCTGGTTATCATATATATGGTAGCCATGCGTAGGCGTACAGTAAAGTTGAGGAAATTCGGCGATGCCGCGTTGGTGCGCGATTTGATGCCCGATGCCTCAAAGGCAAGACCAATACTGAAATTTGGTTTGCTTCTGGGTGCATTGGCTTTGGCTATCATAATGCTTGCCCGTCCGCAAATGGGATCGAAGATTTCGCATGACACTCGAAACGGCATAGAAACGATAATAGCCCTCGACATAAGCAACTCAATGCTTGCCCAGGATGTTGTTCCGTCGCGATTGGAGAAAAGCAAGATGCTTGTTGAAAATCTGGTAGACCATTTCACCAAGGACAGGATAGGACTTGTGGTGTATGCCGGCGATGCATTTGTGCAGCTGCCGATAACTACCGACTATGTGTCGGCAAAAATGTTCCTGCACGACATCAGTCCCGCTTTGATTTCAACGCAGGGCACCGACATCGCAAGGGCAATATCGGTGTCGATGAACAGCTTCACCCAACAAAAGGATATGGGCAAGGCCATAATACTGATTACCGACGGTGAAGACCATGAGGGAGGCGCGCTTGAAGCTGCGCGTGAGGCAAACAAGAAAGGCATCAACGTGTTTATACTTGGCGTGGGCAGTGCATCGGGTGCTCCTATACCGCAAGGCAACGGCGATTATCTTAAAGACAATACAGGCAATGTGGTAATGTCGGCCTTGAACGAAAACATGTGCAAGGACATAGCAAAGGCTGGCAACGGCACTTATATACATGTTGACAACACCAGTGTCGCGCAGGACAAGTTGAACATGGCACTGGAAAAACTGCAGAAAGGAGAAACCGACAACGTGATTTACAGCGAATACAACGAACAGTTCCAAGCTGTCGGCGTGCTCATCCTGATACTGCTAATCCTTGAAGTGTGTGTGCTTGAGGTGAAAAATCCAAAATTGCGCAAACTGCGCTTGTTTAGAAACAGATTATGATGAGAAGGCTTTTATTGTTATCTATAACCATGTTGTGCGGGGTAGTATGCTTCGCGCAGGCCGACCGTAAATATATAAGGACGGGAAACCGATTTTATAGGGAACGCGATTTCGCGAAAGCTGAAGCCGAATATCGCAAGGCTATATCGGCAAATGCCGAAAATGCACAGGCCGTGTACAATCTTGGATGTGCGCTAATGATGCAGCAAAAGGATTCGGCGGCAATAGAACAATATCAAAGTGCAGGTAGACTGGAACGCATTCCCATGCGTAAAGCCAAGGTTTATCATAATATCGGTGTTATCTGCCAAAACCGAAAAATGTATGGCGAAGCCATCGAAGCCTATAAGGAAAGTCTTAGGAATAATCCTGACGACAATGAAACGCGTTACAATCTCGCCTTGTGCAAGAGATTGTTGAAGAACAATCCACAGAACAAGGACAACAACAAGAACGACAAGAAGAATAAGAACGACAAGAATAAAGACCAAAAGAACCAACAGGACAAGCAAAAACAGAAAGAGCAGAAGCAGCAGCCAAACAACAACGAAAAGATGAGCAAAGACAATGCCGAACAACTTTTGAATGCTGCAATGCAGGAGGAAAAGGCCACGCAGCAACGCGTGAAAGATGCCATGAGGCAGAACAGAACGCGGAAATTGCAGAAAAATTGGTAACTTTGACGTTCGGTTTACAAAAGATACAGATATGGGTAAAATATCACATATATCAATAAGAAAAATATTGTTGCTTCTTGTCGGGGCAATGTTCATCGTCGGGGCATTGCAAGCACAGGAAATTTCCGTGTCGGCACCAAGCAATGTGGCCACCGGCGAGAATTTCAGAATATCATATACAATAGCTACACAAAACGTAGAAGAATTCAGGGCTGCCAACATTCCGACAGGTCTTGAAGTCATTGCAGGCCCTTACACGTCGCAACAGTCAAGTGTGCAGGTGATAAACGGACATACAAGCAGTTATTCTTCAATAACATATACATATACGTTGTATGCCGAGAAGGCAGGCAATTACACCATATCAGGAGCACGTGCGAGGGTTGGAGGCCGGGCTGTCAGTTCCAAGGCCATACATATCAAGGTGTCGGGTGCAGCAAGGAAAAACGGAGGCAGTTCGCCAAACATGCATGAAGACAACGATGCCATGCCTTCCGGTCAAACCGGACAGCGCATAAGCGGTAATGACCTGTTTGTGAAAGTAAGTGCCAACAAGCGTCGTGTGCACGAACAGGAGCCGATATTGCTCACTTACAAAGTGTACACTTTGGTGGATTTGACACAACTCGACGGCAAAATGCCCGATTTGACGGGCTTCCATACTCAGGAAGTGAAACTGCCGTCGCAGAAGAGTTTCCATATTGAGAAGGTAAATGGGCGCAATTACCGTTGTGTGACGTGGAGCCAATATGTGATGTATCCGCAAATGACGGGTAAGTTGCAGATACCCAGCATTACGTTCAAAGGTATTGTAGTGCAGCAGAACCGCTCGGTTGATCCGTTCGAGGCATTCTTCAATGGAGGGTCGGGCTATGTCGAGGTGAAGCGCAACATCGTGGCACCAGGTCTTACTGTCGATGTAGAACCGTTGCCGAAGAAGCCCGCAGGGTTCTCCGGTGGAGTGGGGCGGTTCACGATTTCGGCCCAAGTAAACCATTCAACGGTAAAGGCCGGCAACCCAGTTACACTGCGCGTAGTGGTTGGTGGCACGGGCAACTTGAAGCTGATGAAGCAACCTACGGTTGACTTTCCGAAAGATTTTGACAAGTATGACCCGAAAGTCACCGACAAGACAAAGCTCACTGCCAACGGCATAGAGGGCAATATGATTTATGATTTCCTCGTAGTTCCGCGCAACCAGGGCAATTATGTCATTCCTTCTGTTACGCTGACATATTTTGACACCACGGCCCAGGTGTATAAAACGATAAAGACATCACCAATAAACATCACCGTGACAAAGGGTGACGGCAAGCAAACGCAGGTGGACAACTATTCGGCAGAAACGATGAACGACATCCTTCCGTTGAAGAAAGGCAAGGATGTGGAATGTCGTAGCGCAGGTGGTTTCTATGGAAGTGCCTTGCATTTGATTTGCCTTCTTGTGCCACTTGGCGTGTTTGTCATCTTGTTTGTTGTGTTCCGTAAGCGTGCTATTGACAATGCCGACATCGTGAAGATGAAGGGAAAGCGGGCAAACAAGGTTGCCACACGCCGCCTGCGCAATGCTTACAAGCTTATGCTCTCGGCCTCGCAGAACGAGTTCTATGATGAGGTGTTGCGTGCATTGTGGGGATATATAGGCGACAGAATGAACATATCGGTTGAGAATCTCTCTCGCGAAAACATACAAGAGAATCTCTCCTGCCGTGATATAGAAGCTTCGGTTATAGACGATTTTATAACCGCACTTGACGAATGTGAATTTGAAAGATACGCCCCGGGCGACACTGCGGGCAACATGAACAAGACATATGAGTCGGCAATGAAAGCTATTACAAGTATAGAGAACACACTTGCCTCACGCAAAAAGAAAGGCAAGGCAAAGACAATGACACTGGTTCTGCTGATGTTATTGTTGTGTCCGGTTTCGTTGTGTGCCATAACCAAGGGGAATGCCGATACTGAATACCTTAAAGGCAATTACCAGCAGGCAATAGCCGATTATAAAGATTTGTTGCAGAAAGGCGACAGTCCTGAGCTGTACTATAACCTTGGCAACTCCTACTACCGCGTAGGCAATATCCCGCAGGCACTTCTTGCCTATGAAAGGGCGCAACGTCTTGCCCCGGGCGACAAAGACATACGCTTCAACTTGCAGTTTGTTCAGGGAAAGACAATTGACAGGATAACCCCGAATCCCGATCCATTCTTCGTGACATGGTATCGTTCCGTGGTTATGGCAGCAAGTGTTGACGGTTGGGCAAGACTTTCTGTCGTGTCGGTGGTTTTGATGCTTTTACTCGGACTGCTATTCCTTTTTGGGCCAACATTGCCTGTCAGACGGTTGTCGTTCTATTGCGCGTGTCTGTGTTTGTTGTTCTTCTTGGCAAGCAATTTGTTTGCCTATCAGGAAAAGCAGATGTTGCAGACTCACGATACGGCCATTGTTGTTTCGCCGGCGGTTACTGTAAAGAAAACACCGTCGGACAATGGCACCGACAATTTCGTCTTGCATGAAGGTGCATACGTTGATGTCACCGACAGTACGTTGAAAGATTGGCGCGGAATAAAGTTGCCTGACGGACGCGAAGGATGGTTGAAGACATCGCAGATAGAGAACATTTAAGGAATTGTTATGGACTTACAGGCATTTCTTGAGCTTGACAAAGCGTTGCTGTCATCATTCAATGGCAGCAATTCCTTGTTTGTTGACCAATGGATGTTGGCCTTGACTTCAGGATACACATGGATTCCTTTGTATTTTTCATTGTTGTATCTCGTGGTCAAGAACAATGAGACTATGGCGCAAATATTGCTTGTCATAGGCGGCGTGGCCTTTTGCCTGTTGCTGTCGGACGGTATGGCCGACTTCGTGGCCAAACCGCTTGTGGGGCGGCTAAGGCCTTGTGCCGACCCCGCAGTGAAACTTTCTGTTGCAACATTGCCAGGATTGAGGTGCGGCGAGTATAGCTTTTTCTCTGCACATGCCGCCAATACATTCGCATTGACCATGTTCTTCTGCCTCTTGGTAAAGAGCCGTGTGTTGTCAACGGCACTTGTGTTGTGGTCGTTGGTGAATTGTTACACCCGCGTTTATCTTGGACTTCATTACCCGTCGGACATTTTTGCCGGCCTGGCTTGGGGTGCGGTTGTGGGCACTTCTGTATATTTCGTATGCAGGAAAATACACCGCAGGCTGTCGGCAGGCAACAATTTCATCTCCACCCAGTACACCCGTTCAGGTTACAGTTTCGATGACATCGATGTGGTGATGCTTGTATTGGCAGCTACACTGGTTTGCACCGTTATACGGGCTGCGTATATATACTGATTTAAAAAGACTATGGATACAAAACATATATGCATAAAAGATTATAATTATGATTTGCCCGATGAGCGCATCGCAAAGTTCCCGATAGAACAACGCGACCACAGCAAGTTGCTTGTTTACAAGCATGGCGATGTGTCCAACGACATATTCTATAATATTGTAGACTATATTCCGCAGGGCGCATTAATGGTATTCAACAATACCAAGGTAATACAGGCGCGTCTTCATTTCAGAAAAGAAACCGGAGCACTCATTGAAGTGTTCTTGTTGGAGCCGCATCGGCCGGCCGATTATGAGCAGATGTTCCAGACAACAGCATCATGTTCCTGGATTTGCATGATTGGAAACCTCAAGAAATGGAAAGAAGGTTCGCTCGTGCGTGAGTTTGATGTAAAGGGACTGCCCGTGAAAATGTCGGCCACGAGACTTGAAAGTTCAGGCAGCGGTTATGTCGTTGAATTCAAGTGGGACAATGAAATTGTTTCGTTTGCCGAAATATTGGACAGTATGGGAGAGTTGCCCATACCTCCATATCTTAACCGTGAAACACAGGATAGCGACAAAGTTACCTACCAAACGGTGTATTCCAAGATAAAAGGTTCGGTAGCTGCACCTACGGCAGGACTGCATTTCACTCAAAATGTGCTTGAAGCTTTGGCCAACAAAGGCGTTGACCTTGAAGAGCTGACCTTACATGTAGGGGCAGGAACATTCAAACCCGTAAAGTCGGAACAGATTGAAGGACATGAAATGCACACCGAATACATCTGTGTGAAACGCCAGACTTTGCAGAAACTTGTTGCCCACAACGCTTCGGCCATAGCCGTAGGAACAACGAGTGTGCGCACTTTGGAGAGCCTGTATTATATCGGTGCGAAACTGGAGAAGAACATGAATTTGTCGGAAAACGACCTCCATGTAAACCAGTGGGAACCTTATGGCGAAGACATCACAACGTCGCCAATCTCTCCCCTTAAAGCAATAGAAAACATTATAGCATACCTCGATGCCAACGGCTTGGAGTCTTTGCACACAAGCACCCAAATAATAATAGCTCCGGGATATGAATATAAAATCGTGAAGATGCTTGTCACCAATTTTCACCAGCCGCAAAGCACACTGTTATTGTTGGTTAGTGCATTCGTTCACGGCGACTGGCACAAGATATATAATTATGCGCTTTCTCACGAATTCCGTTTCCTGAGTTATGGCGACAGTTCTCTATTAATTCCTTAAATAACCGAGAAAAATGAAAATAGGCGATAAAGTGAGCTTTCTGAGCGAAATTGGTGGCGGCAAAATAGCCGGTTTCAAAGGCAAAAACATAGCACTGGTTGAAGATGAAGACGGTTTTCAGATACCGATGCCCGTTACCGAACTTGTAGTGGTGAGTGAAAGCTCCGAATATAAGAATGCCAAATATTCAAGCGAAAAAGGCAAAGAAAAGACAGCCGAACAGGGCAACAGCAGAATGTCGGTAAAGGCAAAGATGAACACCTGGGATGATGACGAGCCCGACGATGTTGACTTGGCTGACAAGGAAATAACCTATGTTGCGCCTGTCGTAGAGCGCAAAGGCGGCAATGTTTTAAATCTGTATCTGGCATTTGTTCCCACCGACATAAAGAATTTTTCGCATTCACAGTTCGAACTCTATCTTGTCAATGACAGCAACTATTATGTGCATTATATATGTATGAATGCTTTGGAAAACCTTCATACGCTTGAATTTGAAGGCGAATTGGAACCAAATACAAAATATCTTGTCAACACGTTCGGCTATGAGCAGCTTAACGATTTCGACACAATCGATTTGCAGATGATTGCATTCAAGCGCGACAAGGAATTTGTGAAAAAGCCCGTGATTGACGCAAGCATCAAGATTGACAAGGTGAATTTCTACAAGTTGCATGCATTCAAAGACAACGATTTCTTCGACCAACCTGCAATTCTCCGCACAATAATCGAGAACGACACCAATGCCGACACCTTGGATATAGCACCACAAGACATCCGTGAAAAGATGTTGCAGCCCAACGGAAAGAAGAAAGACCACGGTTATGTGCTGACTCCCGACAACTTGAAGAATGCTTCGGCAACAATGCGCAATGGCGCAAAGGGCAACAAGGGCAAGGACGACGTGCTTGTTGTTGACCTGCATGCAGGCGAATTGCTTGAAACAACATCGGGCATGAGTTCTGTCGATATACTCAACTATCAGCTTGACGTGTTCCGCAAGACGCTTGCCGAGCAGAGCCGCAACAAGGGTCAAAAGATAGTTTTCATTCACGGAAAAGGTGAAGGCGTCTTGCGTCATGCCATTTTGAACGAACTGCGTTACCGCTACAAGAAATATCGCTTTCAAGATGCTTCTTTCCAGGAGTATGGATATGGGGCAACACAAGTAACAATCGCTTAAAGACTGAATGCAATGAAATACGGATATATAACCGTTGCGTCGGCCATTCCGAGCCTCCGTGTTGCCGACACCGAATATAATGTGGGGCAGATCTTGCAAATGTCGAGAGGGGCTGCAGGGCAAAATGCCGAGATAGTAGTGTTCCCCGAACTCTCTATAACGGGCTATTCCTGCCAGGATTTGTTCTTTCAGAGCACGCTACTTGAGTATGCCGAGCAGTCGGTGGAATGGCTTGCCGGGCAGACCGAAGACTTGGACATAGTTATAGTTGTGGGATGTCCCGTTCGCATAGGTTCGGGTATATACAACTGTGCAATCGTGCTTTGGCATGGCGAGATAAAGGGAATCGTGGCAAAGACACATTTGCCCAACTATTCTGAATTCTACGAAAAACGGTGGTTCACCACACTTGACTCCGGCAGCATACATGAAGTCAGCTTCGCCGGACAGAACATAACGGTGAGTGAAGCTCCCGAACTTTTCAAGACAAAGCAAGGCGTGACCTTCGGCATTGAGATATGTGAAGACCTTTGGGCACCAAATCCACGCAGCACCGATTTGGTTATGGCGGGTGCCGAGATTGTGCTCAACCTGTCGGCAAGCGACGAACTGATAGGCAAACATCAGTATCTGAAGAGCCTTTTGGCCCAGCAGAGCGCAAGAACAATGTCAGGCTATGTTTACAGCAGTTGTGGATTTGGCGAAAGCACGCAGGATGTGGTCTATGCAGGCAATGCCTTTATATATGAAAATGGCGAACTTGTGGCAGAGACTAAGCGTTTCGCGTTGGATCCGCAGCTCTTGATAAACCAAATAGATGTAGAAAAACTCAGGGCAGAGCGTTGCAAGAACACCACCTTCGAGTATGACTCTATGCCAAATCCGTGTGTTCTTGGAGAATGTGGCAACAGCCAACCGGCTGAATTCAAGTTGCTGCGCAAAATCAATCCGCATCCGTTCGTGCCGTTCGACAACGACATGAACAACAGTTGCGAGGACATATTCTCGATACAGGTGTGCGGACTTGCCAAGCGTCTTATGCACACCGGGTGCAAGAATGTGGTGCTGGGCATCAGCGGCGGACTTGACTCCACGCTTGCTCTGCTGGTTTGTGTGAAGACATTCGACAAGTTGCAGTGGAGCCGCAAAGGCATACACGGCATAACAATGCCCGGCTTCGGCACCACCGACCGCACCTACAACAATGCAATGTCGCTCATGCAAAGCCTTGGCGTAAGCATTAGGGAGATAAGCATATCGGAAAGTGTAAAAAGGCATTTCAGCGACATCGGACACGACATCAATGTACACGACGTTACCTACGAGAACTC
This sequence comes from Lachnospiraceae bacterium, assembly GCA_963654815.1. Taxonomy (GTDB): domain Bacteria; phylum Bacteroidota; class Bacteroidia; order Bacteroidales; family Bacteroidaceae; genus Prevotella. The sequence continues at coordinate 105,487 of CAVKCP010000001.1, forward strand.
GCAGGCACGCGAACGCACCCAGATATTGATGGATTTAAGCAATCAACTCGGCGGACTCGTCATTGGGACAGGCGATTTGAGCGAACTTGCTTTGGGATGGGCCACTTACAATGGCGACCACATGTCGATGTATGGCGTAAATGTGAGCATTCCTAAAACCCTTATACGGCACCTCGTAAGCTATGTAGCTTCAACTGGTGTAGACGAGAAATCGCGCGCCACGCTTCTCGACATCATCGACACTCCGATAAGTCCCGAGCTCATTCCTGCCGACGACAATGGCAACATAAAGCAGAAAACAGAAGACCTTGTGGGCCCATACGAGCTTCACGACTTCTTCCTCTATCATTTCATGCGGTTTGGATTCCGTCCGTCGAAGATATTCATGCTGGCAAGAGCCGCATTCAATGCCGACCTGTATGATGATGCAACGATAAAGCATTGGCTTAAAACCTTTTTCCGTCGCTTCTTTACTCAACAATTCAAACGGTCTTGTTTGCCCGATGGACCCAAGGTGGGAAGTGTCAGCTTGAGTCCGCGCGGCGACTGGCGTATGCCTTCAGATGCTGCATTTTCGTTGTGGATGGACGAGTGTGACAAATTGTAGGCAACATTCAATCACATGGCATCAATGGCGAAACGCACTCCGAAATATCTGAAATGGATAAGTCCCGACACCTCCGACAGTTTGAAGGAACGCATTTGGCAAGTGCTAGTCGTAGAGCGTAAATACAAGGACAAGACATTCACGGCCAAACAACTTGCCGAGATTCTCGGAACAAACACGCGTTATGTGTCGCTCGTTCTCAACACGCGCTTTCAGATGAATTACACTACATTCGTCAACAACCTGCGTGTTGAAGAGGCAATGCGACTGCTTGTTGACAGGCGTTATGCCGACTTGGGCATGCAGGACATTTCTGATATGGTGGGGTTTGCCAACCGACAGACATTCTACAATGCTTTTATGAAAATACGCGGACTGTCTCCGAGCGCATACAGGGACAGTCTGTCCAGTGCGAAAGAACAGTCGGATGCCGTCTGACAAAAGCCTGGTTCTGTTGCGTCCTGCGTTTCTGTCGGGCGTGGCGCAGATGCGCTACACGTGTGCTGCGTATGGAGCATGCGCGTGCAGCATTTGAAAAGAGCCGGCAATAAGGTATCGTTTGACGTGAACGGAGACATTGTGGCGAAACGACGGCGCATGCAAATGCGTAAAACCAGTAAAACATAAAGACAAAAGATAATATTTTATGGAAGACAAGGAATTTAAATATGCCGGCGAGAAATTCGCCGACATACAAATATTAAGATATCGGCTTGAAGGTTTTGAGGAAATGACTCTGCAGCGCAAGCTCTACATTTATTGTCTTGCCAAGGCCACTTTGTGCGGTCGCGACATCACTACCGACCAGTTTGGCAAATACAATCTACGCGTGCGCAAGGTTTTGGAGGCCGTCTACAACCTTTACGACGGCGACCGTACAACCGACGATTTCTCCAAATTCATTGAATACTTGAAACAGGTGTGGTTTGCCAACGGCATACACCACCATTACGGCTGCGAGAAATTCACCCCGGGATTTTCAGCCTCATTCCTTCGCGGTGCAATAGAAATCATTCCTGCCGAACGCCTTCCTCTGCACGACGGCGAAACGGTTGATGCTTTGTGGGAAGAGTTGGAAAAGGTGATATTCTGCCCGACAATCCTTCCGAAGCGCGTGAACAAGCAAGACGGCGACGACTTGGTGCTGACGTCGGCCTGCAACTATTATGAAGGAGTGAACCAACAGGAAGTGGAACACTACTATGACTCGCTGCGTGTGGAAGGCGACGAATGTCCCGTTTCCTACGGTCTCAACTCCACCTTGGTAAAGGATGAAAGTGGTCTGCACGAGGAGAAGTGGACAACCGGGAGCAAATATGGCAAGGCTGTGAAGCAAATAGTGCATTGGCTTGAAAAGGCTGCCGGTTATGCCGAAAATGAACAGCAGAAGAAAGTGATTGGAATGCTTGTGGATTATTACACCACTGGCGACTTGCGGTTGTTTGACAAATATTCAATTGAATGGCTTAAAGAGCAGGAAGGTGTGGTTGACTTCATAAACGGATATATAGAAGTGTATGGCGACCCGCTCGGACTGAAAGGCTCTTGGGAGGGCATCGTCACCTACAAAGACATGAAAGCCACGCAGCGCACTCGCACCATAAGTGCCAATGCCCAGTGGTTTGAAGACAACTCGCCGGTGGATGCGCGCTTCAAGAAGACCAAAGTTGTCGGAGTAACGGCCAATGTAGTGTGTGCTGCGATGTTGGGCGGCGACGAATATCCGTCTACGGCAATAGGCATAAACCTTCCAAACGCCGACTGGATAAGGGCATCCTACGGTTCGAAGAGCATCACCATAGGCAATCTTACCCATGCCTACAACATGGCGGCCAGAGGCAACGGTTTTATAGATGAGTTTGTGGTTGACGCCCCTACGCGCGAACTCATTGAACGTTATGGCGACGTGTGCGACGATCTGCACACCGACTTGCACGAATGTCTCGGCCACGGCAGCGGCAAACTGTTGCCGGGCACAAATCCTGATGCGCTGAAATCATACGCTGACACCATTGAGGAGGCACGCGCCGACCTGTTCGGGCTGTATTACATTGCCGACGAAAAACTCGTGCAACTCGGTCTTACGCCCGATGCCGAGGCTTTCAAGTCGCAGTATTACACCTACATGATGAACGGATTGATTACCCAGTTGACAAGAATCAAACCCGGACATAACATTCAGGAAGCGCACATGCGCAACCGCTCGCTCATTGCACATTGGGTGTATGAAAATTATCCCGATGTAGTGAAGCTCGAGAAAACCGATGGAAAGACATTCCTTCGCATAGCCGAATACACTCGGCTCCGTGATGCATTTGCATGCCTTCTTGCCGAGATTCAGCGCATAAAGAGCGAGGGCGACTATGATGCTGCGCGCAACCTAGTTGAAACGTATGGCGTGAATGTAGACAGACAGTTGCACAACGAGGTGCTCCAACGCTATGCCCGCCTCGGCATAGCCCCATACAAAGGTTTCCTCAACCCGCAGATGTGTGTGGAGCGCGATGCTGACGGAAACATCACCGATGTTACTCTGCACTACGAAGAAACGTTCACCCAGCAGATGTTGAGATATTCAAGCGAATACGGATTCTTGTAAATACAATATGTATGGAAATGTGTGACAACATGAATGCAATGGTAATTGACGATAAAGTAAGGCAGATAAAGCGGAGCTTCAGACTGTTTATGAACGGTGACGCGTCGCGGTCGATGCGCGAAAAAGGACTTGAATACAAGCTCAACTGGGGCATTTCGCTTGTGCAGCTCAAGCAGATGTCGAAAGAATACGGCAAAGACTTTGAACTAGCCAAACGCCTCTTCGACGACAATGTGCGTGAGTGCAAAATCCTTGCAACGCTTGTCTTGCCCGTGGAACTCATGGACAGAACTTTGGCCGACGAATGGCTGGGCAAGATAAACACCGGCGAAATGGCCGAAATATGTGTGATGAATGTATTCAGCAAACTGCCCTTTGCCGTGGAAATGGCGTGTGACTGGATAGGCTCTGCCGAGAGCCTGCACCGTGTGTGTGCCTACAATTTGTTGAGCCGGCTGTGCTGCGGCGCAAATCAACTGCCCGATGTTGTGGTCGCAAAACTGTGCATGGCGGCAAAGCAGGATTTGCCCGGCAACGACCCGATAGTGCGCCATGCGGCATATAATTGCCTGACGCGTTGGGCTGACAACGGAGGGGAATGTGGCCAAATGTGTGCTGCTATGCTTAAATCGTTGGATTTGGACATTTTTTAAGACTGTATATGCAGAGTTTTTGAAAAAAAATGTAACTTTGTGGAGAATATGCAGTGCCAGCAATGGAACAAGACATCAAGATAAAGGTAAGGCAACTTCTCACAAATTATCTGGAAGCCAACCACTGTCGTAAGACACCTGAAAGGTATGCGGTATTGGATGCAGCTTACAGCATGGGAGCTTATTTTACGATGAATGAGCTTGTGGAAAAGCTGGAAACATTGGATTTCGCGGTGAGCAGAGCCACGTTATACAATTCCCTGCGGTTGTTTGTCAAGTTGCGGCTGGTCATACGCCACCGCTTTCAGGGCGGAACCAAGTATGAGGCGTGCTGCGCCAACGAAAGCCACTGTCACCAGGTGTGCACAATATGCGGCAAGGTGACAGAGATTGACGTGCCGCATATAAAGAAAGCCATTTCTGATGTGAAGCTGAAACGTTTCCGCACAGATTGCTATACATTGTATATTTATGGCTTATGCTCTTCATGCCAGACGCGTCTTTCCAAAAGCAAGAAAAGAACTAAAAAGAAAAAATCAAAGAAATAGAATATGAGTACAGGTAAAGTCGATGTCCTGCTCGGTTTGCAGTGGGGCGATGAAGGAAAAGGAAAAGTCGTTGACGTGCTTACACCTAACTATGATGTAGTGGCACGTTTTCAGGGTGGACCGAATGCCGGGCACACCTTGGAGTTTGAAGGCGAGAAATATGTTCTCCGCAGCATACCTTCCGGTATCTTCCAGGGAGGTAAGGTGAACATCATTGGCAACGGAGTGGTGCTTGCCCCCGACTTGTTTATGGCCGAGGCCAAGGAGTTGGAGAAAAGCGGACATGACCTGAAAAGCCGTCTTCACATTTCGAAAAAGGCTCATCTTATTATGCCTACCCACCGCGTTCTCGACCGTGCTTATGAAGCAGCCAAAGGCAAGAGCAAGGTAGGCACGACGGGTAAAGGCATCGGACCGACCTACACCGACAAGGTTTCGCGCAACGGACTGAGAGTGGGAGACATCTTCGACGGCTTCGAGGAAAAATATGCCGCACACAAGGCTCGCCATGAGGCCATACTGAAATCGTTGGACTTTACAGACTACGACATCACCGAAGACGAAAAACTTTGGATGGAAGGCATTGAATATATGCGCCAGTTCAAGATTGTTGACAGCGAGCACGAGGTGAACAACTTGTTGCGTAGCGGCAAGAGCATTCTTTGTGAGGGTGCCCAGGGCACAATGCTCGATGTCGATTTCGGCAGCTATCCTTTCGTAACGTCATCCAACACCATTTGTGCAGGCGCATGCGTGGGTCTGGGTATTGGCCCCAACAAGGTGGGTCATGTGTATGGCATTATGAAGGCTTACTGCACACGCGTCGGTTCAGGACCTTTCCCCACAGAACTTTTCGACGAGACCGGAGCAAAGATACGCAGCCTCGGACATGAGTATGGCGCTGTTACCGGCCGTGAACGCCGTTGCGGATGGATCGACCTTGTGGCTCTGCGCTATGCCATCATGGTGAATGGCGTTACCGAACTCATCATGATGAAGAGCGACGTCCTCGACAGCTTCGAAACGATAAAGGCATGTGTGGCTTACAGAAAAGACGGCGAAGAGATAGATTATTTCCCGTATGACATCAATACGGGCATCGAACCCGTCTACAAGGAACTGCCCGGTTGGAAGACCGACATGACGAAGTTTACAAGCGAGAGCGAGTTCCCGAAGGAATTCTCCGACTATATCGCATTCCTTGAAAAAGAGCTCGAGACCCCGATAAAGATTATCTCGATAGGTCCCGACCGCGAGCAGACGATTGTAAGAGAGTAACAGTTTTCCACAAAGACACGTTGGAAACTGATTGACATGAAATTGGGCCGACAGAATGTTGGCCCAATCTTTTGATTAGATTATGACGGTTGTTGAAACAGACCGCCGTAGATAACATTAATTTTTAGCGGGTTGCTCCGCCATTTAAAAACGACAGGAAATATGAACAAACCTAGTATTCCAAAGGGAATGCGCGATTTCTCCCCCGAGGAGATGGCAAAGCGAAACTATATATTCGACACAATACGCAGCGTATATGCATTGTACGGTTTTCAGCAAATCGAGACTCCGGCAATGGAAACATTGCACACGCTTATGGGAAAATACGGTGAGGAGGGCGACAAGCTCCTTTTCAAGGTGCTTAATTCTGGCGACTACCTCAACAAGATAACCGATGAGGAGCTGGGTGAACGCAACGCTTTGCGTCTTGCGCCGAAACTTTGCGAGAAAGGTTTGCGCTATGACCTTACGGTGCCGTTTGCACGCTATGTGGTTATGCACCGCAATGAGTTGCAGTTGCCGTTCAAACGCTACCAGATACAACCCGTTTGGCGTGCCGACCGTCCACAGAAGGGCCGCTACCGCGAGTTCTATCAGTGTGATGCCGATGTGGTTGGGTCTGACTCCTTGCTCAACGAGGTGGAACTCATGCAGATAGTTGATACGGTTTTCGCACGGTTGGGAGTGCGCGTAGCTATTAAGATAAACAATAGGAAAATACTCAGCGGCATTGCTGAAATGATAGGCGAAGCCGACAAAATCGTGGATATAACCGTAGCCATTGACAAGCTCGACAAGATAGGGCTTGAAAAGGTGAACGAGGAGTTGCGGGCTGACGGTATTGCCGAGGACGCTATTGAAAAGCTTCAGCCTATACTTGCGCTCGAAGGAAGCAACGACGATAAGCTGTCAACGCTTTCAGAAGTGCTGAAAGAGTCGGAAACCGGTATGAAGGGCATAGAGGAAACACGGTTTATCTTGGACAAGCTGAAATCGTGCGGTTTGCAGAATGTTGTCGAGCTCGACCTCACTTTGGCGCGTGGACTGAACTATTACACGGGTGCAATATTTGAGGTTAAGGCTCTCGACTATTCGATAGGAAGCATAACAGGTGGAGGACGTTATGACAATCTCACTGGCATTTTCGGTATGCCGGGTTTGAGTGGGGTAGGCATCTCGTTTGGAGCCGACCGCATCTACGATGTGCTCAACGGACTTGACCTTTATCCCCGTGAAGCAGTAAACGGTACGCAGGTGCTGTTTATAAATTTCGGCGAAACTGAAACTGCCTACATCTTGCCCGTAGCAGCCAAATGCCGCGAGCGTGGCATACGCACCGAGGTTTATCCGGATAGCGTGAAGATGAAGAAACAAATGGCTTATGCCAATGCCAAGAACATTCCGTATGTTGTGTTGGCAGGCGAAACCGAAATTGCCGAGAACAAGGTGACGCTGAAAAACATGGAAACTGGCGAACAGTTGATATTGACAGTTGAGGCTCTGCTTGACACGATTAAATGATAGAATAAAAGTGCGCTTCGCCTTGATGCAAGGCAAGTGTAGCGCACAAGAAAAGCCGGAAGACAGGCAACTGTTGTGTTGCACGTCTTCCGGCTTTTTATGTGTTGTCAGGCGACAGAGTGTCAGTCTTCGTCGGGGGTAATGAGTTTGTAGCCCTTTCCGTGAATGTTGATGATTTCAATCTGGTCGTCGTCTTTCAGGTGCTTGCGCAGTTTGGTGATGTAAACATCCATTGAGCGCGCGTTGAAATAGTTGTCGTCAATCCAGATTGTCTTCAAGGCGAAGTCGCGTTGCAGTATCTCGTTGGCGTGGCTGCACAGCAAGGCGAGCAACTCGTTCTCCTTTGTTGTAAGCTTTGTCTGTTTGTCGTCGATGGTAAGCAACTGCTTCTGTGTGTCGAATGTGAAGCGGCCTATGTGGTAGACAGTGCTTTCCTTGTTTTTCTTTCCGCGCACACGGCGTAGGATTGCCTCAATTCTCAGCACCAGCTCTTCCATTGAGAACGGTTTTGTTATGTAGTCGTCGGCACCAATCTTGAAGCCTTCGAGAATGTCCTCCTTAAGGGTTTTCGCGGTGAGGAAAATGATAGGCATCTCGGCATTCGACTGCCTTATTTCCTGGGCAAGTGTGAAGCCGTCTTTTTTGGGCATCATGACATCGAGTACGCAGATGTCGAATTTCGACTTTGCGAATGCCTTGTAACCCGCATCTCCGTCGGGGCAGAGTTCGGCCGAGTATCCTTTTGCCTGCAAATATTCACGCAACAGCATGCCGAGGTTTTCATCGTCCTCGCACAGCAAGATTTTCAATTTCTCGTCCATAATGTGTCTAATTTTTTATTATTGGTAATTTTATTGTGAATTTCGTTCCTTTTCCGTAAGTGCTTTCAATGGAGATGTCGCCATTGTGAAGCATCACGATTTTCTTTACATACGCCAGTCCGAGGCCGAACCCTTTCACGTCGTGCACATTGCCGGTGTGCACGCGGTAGAATTTGTCGAACACTTTGCGTAGGTTCTCCTTCTTTATTCCGAGGCCGGTGTCGCGCACCGACAGATACAAGTGGTCGTTGTCGTTCCACGTCTTCAGGAAGATATTTACCGGCTCGTCGGGCTTTTTGTATTTTACGGCATTGTCGAGCAAGTTGTTTATCACGTTTTGGAAATGCACGTCGTCAACGTATATTGTAGAGTCGATAGCTTCTATCTCAGTGTATATCTTGCCGCCAGTGTGTTCCACACGCAAGGTGAACGAGTTGGCAATGTTCTCAACCATTTCGTTGAGGTCGAGTTTCTTCTTCTTGAACACGGCTTTCTTCCTGTCGAACATCGACATTTGCAGCACTTTCTCCACCAAGAATCTGAGGCGTTTTGACTCGTCGTTGATGACAGAAGCAAGGTGTTTGGTCATAGCCTGGCTCTTTGTCACCGACTCGTCGTTCATCATCTGTGCGGCGAGAGAGATGCTTGCTATGGGTGTCTTCAGCTCATGGGTCATGTTGTTTATGAAGTCGTTCTTGATTTCGGTGTAGCGTTTTTGCCTGAATATTATGACAATCGTGAAGATGAATGTCACAAGCAGCACTATGGTGAACGCCACCGACGGAATCATAAACCTTACCGACGAGAATATGTAGGCATTCATGTCGGGGAAGTGTATCTTGACAACGCCCATTTTCGACTGTGGGTCGTTTCTGAACAACACTTGCGAATAGGTGAATTCCTCGCCTTGGTCGGTGTATTCGGGGCATCTGTAAACCTCGCGACCGTCTTGTGTGGATACGGTGAAGTGATAGGGAATGTTGATGCCGTTGTTCATCATCTCGGCCTTCAAGTCCTGATCGAGAAGTTTGAAGTTTATCCTCTCTTTCAACGGTTTGTCTGATGCCGAGTAAAGTATTGAATAAACCACCTCGTCAAGGAGCGCCTTTTGGTAGATGTATCTGTTCTTTACAATTTCCTGCAACGATTTTGATGCTTCAGAGAGTGAGTTCTTGTCGTTGTGAAGAATCATGGCCTTTGGCATTTGCGACGGCTTTACCGAGATTGTCTTTAGTTCGAACGAAGAGTATATTGTGCCGTCCTTGCCTGTGACAGAGTATTGGTGCGACTGCTGTATGCTTCCGTCGGGTTTGCCTGAACGTGTTCCTACGGAATCGCAGCGTATGGCTCTGCGCTCGGTTTCGTTGACATCCTTTTCAAGATAGCGGAGGGTCTCGTTGAGTTCGAGATTTCTCGACGCTTGGTAGAGAGCTCTGTTCACCGACTCGTCGAACTGCTCTTTCTTCATGTCAACCATCTCTTGGATGTATTTCAACTGCAAGTAGAGCAATGCCAAAAACGAGAGTCCCATTATGGTGGCTATAATCCAAATCGTTCTTTTCTTCATAATGTAGCTATGAATGTTTCTTTTGTTTGGGTAACTTCGGGCTTGGCAGAGTTGTGCAAGTTGATTACTGTCTTACAGGTTTGCTGTTGCCGTAGTGTAACCTATCTTGTGCAAAGATAGTATAAAACGTTGCATCGTGTCATCGGAAAAGTTAATAATTAACCAATCGTTTAACATTATTAACCTTATATCGATGTTATAGTTTAAAAACAGGAATTAAGAAGTTATATGGGGTAGGGTGTGTAGATATGTGGAAATGCACTTTCGAGGTGTGCGGTTGCGGACGTTTACGAATATGTGCCATTCCAACAGTCTTTAGGCAAAATTTCCTTTGACTGGGGAATGACACATATTCGAGGGTTGGGGGATGTATTGTCAGTCGCTGATTTCAGAAAGTTCAAGCCACCTCATTTCTTTCTCGTCGAGCAATTCGTTGATGACGGGCAGCCTACGGCTTTTCTCTGTTATCTCTTCAACCGACAGGACACCGCCGCACAAAGCCGTCTCAATGTCGCGCTTCTCGCTTTCCAAGTCAGAGATTTCCTTTGACAGGCGTTCGTATTCTTGCTTTTCCTTAAATGTCTTCTTGCGGCGGGTTTCACGGCGATAGTCTTTCTTCTCCTGCTTGTCGCTATTGACTTTCTTCTCGGTTTCGGCCTTTGGTTTGAGCGACAGCCATTCGCGGTATTGCGTGTAGTTGCCAGGGAAGTCCTTAACGTCGCCGTTGCCATTGAATACGAGGAGATGATCGACAATCTTGTCCATAAAATAGCGGTCGTGGCTGATTATTATCACGCATCCGGGAAAATCCTGCAGATACTCTTCAAGCACTTCAAGTGTCTGTATGTCAAGATCGTTTGTAGGCTCGTCAAGAACGAGGAAATTGGGGTTTCGCATAAGTATGGTGCACAAATACAATTTCCTGCGCTCGCCGCCGCTTAGTTTGTAGACATAGTCGTGTTGTTGTTCTGGCGAGAAGAGAAAATGTTGCAGCAGCTGCGACGCGGTGATGTGTTTGCCGCCCCCATAGTCTATGTAGTCGGCAATGTCGGTAATGACATCGATTACCTTCTGTCGTTCGTCAAACTCCAGTCCGCTCTGTGAGAAATATCCGAATTTTACGGTTTCGCCGATGTCGAATTTTCCTGCATCGGGGGCTACTTCGCCCAGCAACATCTTAACAAATGTCGATTTACCCGTGCCGTTGTTTCCCACGATGCCCATTTTTTCAAATCGGCTGAAATTGTAGTAGAAATTGTTGAGAATGGTCTTGTCGCCCCAAGATTTTGAGACATACTGGCATTCGAAGATTTTTGAACCGATGTAGACATTCTTCGATTTCAGACGCATCTGGCGTTCCTCAATGCGTTGCTTTGCTTTGCTCTCAAGGTCGTAGAATGCTTCTTCGCGGTATTTCGCCTTGTGTCCGCGTGCTTGCGGCATGCGTCTCATCCATTCAAGTTCGCGCCGGTAAAGGTTGTTGGCCCGTTCTATCTCTGCGCGTGTGGCATCGATGCGCTCTTGTCGCTTTTCTATATAATATTTGAAGTTGCCTCTGTATGTGTAAATAGTGTTGTTGTCAAGTTCGAGTATGACGTTGCACACACGGTCGAGGAAATATCTGTCGTGTGTTACCATGAGAAGCGTTCTGTTGCCGCGCGACAGATAACCTTCGAGCCATTCAATCATGTCGAGGTCAAGATGGTTTGTCGGCTCGTCGAGAATCAGCATGTCAGGTTCGGTAATGAGGACATTGGCAAGCGCAACACGCTTTTGTTGACCGCCGCTGAGTTCGCCCATCTTTTGGTTGAGGTCGTTTATCTTGAGCTGCGTAAGCACCTGTTTGGCTTTCAGAACTTTTTCAGGATCGCCATGATGGTTGAAACAGGCATCGAGCACCGTCTCGTTTTTGTCAAATACGGGTGCCTGTTCAAGAAATCCTATCCTTAAATCCTTCTTGAATATTATCTGTCCGGAGTCGTGACTCTCCTTGCCGGCCAAAATGGAAAGCAGGGTTGTCTTGCCAGTTCCGTTTTTTGCAATCAATCCGATGTGCTGGTTTTCGGCAATGGAGAAGGATATGTTGTTGAACAGAATGTGTGCTCCGAAAGCTTTCGATACGTTTTGTATATCGACGTATGGTGTCATTATGATGTTTGTTGGTTTCTTTTATGGCGTTGTCTTCGGGGATGTTTTCTTTGAATGGAATAACGGCTATTGGTCGAGAGACTTGTTTATGCCGTCGATATATTCGAGCAATTCTTCGCGCCCCGTGCGCTTTTCCGAACTTGTTATGAAATAGGGAGGAAGCTCTTCCCACTGTTCTTTGAGTGAATTCATCCACATCCCTGCATTCTGTTTCGCCTTGACCGGACCGAGTTTGTCGGCTTTGGTGAATATTATTGAAAATGGTATTCCGCTTTCGCCAAGCCAGTTGACGAAATCGGTGTCTATCTTCATCGGTGCATGACGGATGTCAACAAGCACGAAAGTGTTGACCAGTTGTTTGCGTTGCAATATATAAGAGGTAATCATCTGGTCGAGCTTCTTTTGCACAGTCTTCGAACGCTTTGCAAATCCATATCCAGGAAGGTCAACAAGATACCACTCGTTGTTAATGATGAAATGGTTGATGAGCAGAGTCTTTCCCGGTGTCGCCGACGTTTTTGCCAAGCCTTTGTGGTTGCAAAGCATGTTTATAAGGCTCGATTTGCCCACATTCGATCTTCCAATGAAGGCATACTCGGGCTTGTCGTCATTTGGGCATTGGTTGATGTTGGCGGATGATATGGTAAATTCCGATTTTTTAATTTCCATAAAGATTAATGTGTTTTGTGGATTTCCGCTATGTTGTGTGTGTCGTGATAGCCTTTGGAAGGCCGGCAGTAAAGAGAAATTTTTACTGCTGGTTGTATTCTTTTGGGGTGAATGTTTTTTCAAACAATATTGTTTCGGGATGTGCATCAGACCTTAAAGTCCATGCAAAGTTGAAGCCTTCCTTCTTGTAAAGCTTCAGACCGGTGGTCTCGTTGATGCTTTTTTTCAGACCTTCTTCAAGTTTGTCTCTGTTTGCGTCGATTATGGCCTTGTTGTCCATGATGCCGCAGGCTGAGCAATAATAATGATAGGTGTTGGTTGCCATGTCGAATACAACGCTGTCTGTGCGGGTTGAATTTTCTACTGGAGTAGGGCAGTTCTTTCTCGTGTATTCAGCAGCTTCTCTCGCCGCTCTTTGTGACAGGCTTTCTTGGCATGCGGAAAAGAATAAAACGGGGAAAATAAGCGATATTGTTTTCATTTTCAAAAATTCAATATTTTGTGCAAAGATAGCTCAATTCTCAGAAAAATCAACTATCTTTGCAAATAAAAGTGATTTGTATCAATGGATAATATAAGGAATTTCTGCATAATAGCGCATATCGACCATGGAAAATCAACTCTCGCCGACAGACTATTGGAACACACTAAGACAATAGCTATCACTGAAGGCCAAATGCTTGATGACATGGATTTGGAGCGTGAACGTGGAATAACGATAAAAAGCCACGCTATACAGATGGAATATGCGTTGGATGGGAAAAATTATATATTGAATTTGATAGACACCCCGGGGCATGTCGATTTCTCGTATGAGGTGTCGCGCAGCATTGCGGCCTGCGAAGGAGCATTGCTTGTTGTGGATGCTACACAGGGCGTTCAGGCCCAGACGATTTCCAATCTGTATATGGCCATAGAACACGACTTGGAGATTATCCCGGTAATCAACAAGATTGACATGCCAAGTGCCATGCCTGACGAGGTGGAAGATGAAATTGTAGAGCTGATTGGATGCAAGCATACCGACATTATAAGGGCTTCGGGAAAGACGGGTGAAGGCGTTGAAGATATCCTGCAGGCTGTGGTTGAACGCATTCCGCATCCCGTTGGTGACAGCAAAGCCCCGTTGCAGGCACTGATTTTCGACTCCGTATTCAACTCGTTCCGTGGTATCATCGCATATTTCAAGATAGAGAACGGCGAAATACACAAGGGCGACAAGGTAAAATTCTTCAATACCGGAATGGAATATGTAGCCGATGAAATAGGCGTTCTGAAGATGGATATGATACCACGCAAGGATCTTGGAACAGGTGAGGTGGGATATATCATAAGTGGAATAAAGGATGCTACGGAAGTGAAAGTGGGTGATACGATTACGCATGTCTCTTGTCCGTGCAGCAAGGCCATAGCCGGTTTCCAGGAAGTGAAACCTATGGTGTTTGCAGGAGTATATCCCATTGACCCGAGCGATTATGAGAATTTGCGGGCTTCGCTCGAAAAGCTTCAGCTCAATGATGCTTCGCTTACGTTCTCTCCCGAATCTTCCGTTGCGTTGGGCTTTGGTTTCCGTTGTGGATTCTTGGGGTTGTTGCACATGGAAATTGTGCAGGAACGTCTCGACCGGGAGTTTAATATGGATGTTATAACCACTGTTCCCAATGTGTCATACATGGTCTATGACAAGCATGGAGAGCGGAAAGAAGTGCATAATCCTTCGGGGTTGCCCGAGGCTACGCTTATCGACCACATTGAGGAGCCTTATATAAAAGCCAGCATAATAACAACGGCCAATTTTATCGGACCAATAATGACATTGTGCCTGGACAAACGTGGCGAACTCATAAACCAAGAATACATCAGCGGAAATCGTGTGGAACTGCATTTCATGCTTCCGTTGGGCGAAATAGTGATAGATTTCTATGACAAACTGAAATCCATAAGCAAGGGATATGCCTCGTTTGACTACCATATCGACGGTTTCAGACCATCGAAACTTGCAAAACTTGACATATTACTGAATGGAGAACCGGTTGATGCCCTGTCAACATTGACACATCAAGACAATGCTGTCGTACTGGGAAGACGTATGTGCGAAAAACTGAAAGACCTTATTCCGCGTCAACAGTTTGATATCGCAATACAGGCTGCAATAGGTTCCAAGATTGTGGCGCGTGAAACAGTGAAGTGTGTGCGTAAGGATGTCACTGCAAAATGTTATGGCGGTGATGTAAGCCGTAAGCGCAAACTTCTTGAGAAACAGAAACGCGGCAAGAAACGCATGAAGCAAATCGGCAACGTTGAGGTTCCGCAAAAGGCATTCCTCGCAGTGCTAAAGCTTGACTGATGGTGCAGAAGATTGTGTGACAATTTGTGAAAGTATTTGTAAAATGAAAGAAAATGTCGGTGGCAACAAACGTGACGTAGCTCGTGAGCTTGCGCGTAAGTACAGTACAATGACACATGACGAGCTTGACATTTTAGAGGGCATCCTCGTTCCTGTGAAGTATGCAAAGGGGGAAATTATCCTCAAAGAAGGAGAAGTGTGCCGTAGCATTAGCTATATAGAAAAGGGGCTTGTGCGACAATTCTATCAGAAACACGGCAAAGAGGTGACTGAGCACATCGGTGATGACCACAGCATTGTGATGTGCATAGAGAGTCTTTTCAAGGAAGAACCCACAAAACTGCAAATAGAGGCACTTGAACCGACTGTCATTTATGCTTTGCCCAAAGCCCGTCTTGAACAGGTTGCCTTGCACAATGTAAACATCCAAATCCTATACAGGAAGATATTGGAGGAAAGTCTCATCATGTCGCAAATACATGCCGACCTTGTGCGCTTTGAAACAGCACAAGACAGATATAAAAAGATGTGCAAATTGCGTCCGCAAGTGGTCTTGCGTGCTCCGTTGGTGTATATTGCAAGCTATTTGCAGATGACTCCGGAAACTCTTTCGAGGGTACGGGCTTCAACGCTTCTTGACTGATTCTTGTTATGAAAGCATTGAAAACGATTTGCGAAAATTCCAAATATGGTTTATAGGTTATATGAAATCTGCAAAAAAGAAAATACTTAAAATAGTCTTGTGCATAGGTCTTGCTGCAAGCATCACTGCATGCAACGCGACAAACAGTGATGACAATTCTTCACAAGACAAATTCCCGCAAAAGATAGCAATAATAGATGCCGGTAGTTCGGGTTCGCGGTTGCATGTTTACGAGGTGAATTCTGACAGCACCATACAGCAGATATACCCAAGCAACGATACCGAGAAGAAAGAGTCCAAGGGTAGGGCTATTTCCACAATAGCCAACCATCCCGACAGTGTAAGGGCTTATTTCGACCAAATGACGTTGTGCTACAAAAAGAATAGCAGTGAGGTAATACCGCTTTATATACTCGCCACTGCAGGAATGCGCATACAGGAGAAAGCTGAAACCGAAGCCATATATGCAAAACTGAACAATATAGGTCAAGCAAACGGATTCAAATTGAACAAGGCTATGACCATTGCCGGACGTTATGAAGGCTTGTATGCATGGATTGCAGCAAACTACGAAAACGGAACATTGAAGTCTTCGTCCAAAGGCATCGTAGAAATTGGTGGCGTTTCGGCACAAATTGCGTTTGTAGCCAACACCACAGACATCCCTGACGACAATAAGATTACGCGTCGTGGCTGGGGAACTTTATACAGTAAGAGTTATCTCGGAGGTGGAACTAATTGGGTGTACGACCACATGGAAGATGTAGAACCGTTCCAATTCAATGTTCCTTTGGAAGATGTTAGCGTATATTATGGAGATGGACTTACATTCTTCGGTTGTTCTTCCGGTTTAGAAAAGGCATTGGCAGGCATTGAAAAGGAAGGTTCATTCGAGGCTTACACCGCGACACTACCTAGAAGCGATCGCTATCACAACTATATGTTCGCTTATTACATGAAATGGATGTTCGAAAACCTTCACCTAACGGGTAAGGTAACTCCTGCTCCCGATGCAGCAGACTGGCCGGAGGGTGCTGCTTACGATATAATTATCAACAGGGAACAACCTGAGGGCTTCGATTACGACAAGAAGCTATAAGCACCTTGTGAATAAATCATTCTCGATTTAAATAAGTGACTTTTCACGGCACCTCTATTTTAATTAACTTTGTAATTGGTAAAGCAAATATATTCGTATGAAAAAAGTTGTCATTGCTATATTCGCAGTATTGTCACAACTGCCGGCAAAGGGACAGGAAAGCCAGACTGCGTACAATTTCTTGCGATTGCCAGTGAGTGCGCATGCAGCTGCTCTTGGCGGTGACAACATAACTATTGTTGACGATGACGAAACGCTCATATTCAACAATCCTTCTTTGCTCACGTCGGTTTCTGACAAGACCATCAACCTTAATTACATGAATTATATGGCAGGTGCACAAACTGCCAGCGCTGCTTTTAACCGCAACATAAAAGAGCGTGCTTCGGTTGCCGTGTCGGCACAATACATGGATTATGGAAAGATGAAACAAGTGGATGCCAACAATGTGCAAACAGGTGAGTTCTCGGCGAGGGAAATTTCTGTTGCCGGGTATTTTGCCTATATGTTGAGCGACCATTTTGTTGGAGGCGTTACAGCTAAATTCATCACATCATATATTGGAGACTACAACTCTATGGGAATGGGCATCGACCTTGGAATAAACTATTACGATTCAGAACGTGAATGGTCGGTGTCGTTCGTGGCTAAAAATCTTGGAGGACAATTAAAGGCATACAATGATGAATATGATGCTATGCCCATTGATTTCCAGCTGGGTGCGAGCAAGAAATTCGCACACACTCCATTTTGTTTGTCCGCAACTCTTGTTGATTTGAACCACTGGAATTACAAATTCATCAACCATTTTGTCGTGGGACTTGATGCTCAACTTTCGGAATCTATATGGGTGGGAGCCGGATATAATTTCAGAAGGGCTAGCGAGATGGACATAAATGATACTGATGGTGGAGGTACACATGGAGCGGGATTGTCGTTTGGAGCAGGTGTCAATCTGCAACGCTTCAAGCTTAATATTGCCTACGGCAAGTATCATGTTTCAAGTTCGTCAATAACTGTAAATGTCGGCTATACTTTGTAAGATGCCGTTGTTATATTAAAAAGAGGAGAAAATGAAAAAGATTACGATAGCCATTGATGGACATTCGTCTTGCGGCAAAAGCACAATGGCCAAGAAACTTGCACACGAGATTGGATATATATATGTAGATACCGGGGCAATGTATCGTGCCGTTGCATTGTATGCATTGCGTAACAATGTTTTCGACAAAGAGTCAAATGTTGACACAGAGAAATTGGAGAAATTGTTGCCCGAGATAGACATCACATTCCGACGCGACGAAAGCACAGGAACGGTAAATACATACCTTAACGGTGAATGTGTGGAGAATGAAATACGCACACTCGAAGTGTCTTCCCGCGTGAGCAAAGTCGCTGCCATACCTTCTGTTAGGGCGAAGCTGGTTGAACAGCAGCAACGAATGGGTAAAGACAAAGGGGTAGTGATGGATGGACGTGATATCGGTACTGTCGTGTTTCCCGATGCAGAGCTGAAGATTTTTGTTACTGCCAGTGCGGAAATACGCGCACAACGCCGTTTTAATGAGTTAAAGGCAAAGGGCGAGCAATGTGATTTCGGCGACATCCTTAAAAATGTTGAGGAACGCGACTACATAGATTCTCATCGTGCAACGTCGCCATTGCGTAAAGCCGATGATGCAATTCTTCTTGACAACAGCGACCTAAGTATTGATGAGCAACAACAATGGTTGTTGGAACAATACAAAATTAAGGCTTGTGCGGAGTAGGATCGTAGCTTCTTTTTCAACTTTTTTCGATGTTATTTGATAGATAGAGCGTATGTTTAGACTGAAAGACTTGGATATATTGGACAGCAAGGCGGCACTCGCCTCGCTGCCGGAAGGCAAGTTACTAATCAACACTATCAATGCACATTCTTACAATACAGCGCGTAAAGACCCCTTCTTTGCAGAGGCACTAACCAAAGGCGATGTGCTCATACCCGACGGGGTGAGCATCGTGAAGGCTTGCCGGTATATCAAGGCCAAGAGCATGCCTTTGGAGCGTATAGCCGGTTGGGACTTGTTTGAGTATGAGATGCAACAGCTTGAACGCAAAGGCGGAACAGTAATGTTTATGGGAAGTTCTGAGAATGTGCTTGCACTGATTGTAAAGAAGGCATCTACGGCGTTTCCGCATCTGAAAGTTGTTACCTACTCACCGCCTTACAAGCCGGAATTCTCCGACGAAGACAGCCGGGCAATCGTTGAGGCCATCAATGTAGCCAATCCCGATTTGCTGTGGATAGGCATGACTGCCCCCAAGCAAGAGAAATGGACTTATGCACATTGGGATGAGTTGAACGTACATTGCCATGTGGGAACTGTCGGAGCTGTATTCGATTTCTTTGCTGGAACCGTAGCGCGTGCACCGTTGTGGTGGCAGCGCAATGGATTGGAATGGCTCTATAGGTTATTGAAAGAACCCCGACGCATGTGGCGAAGGTATATTGTTGGCAACACACTTTTCTTGTGGAATATTATTGTGCATGAGTAAGGATTACATATAATTTCAGATAATCATTACTATATCATAAAGTTAAGGTGAGTTCTGTGGCTTGAATATTGGCATGGAACTCACCTTAATTGCATATTGGAGCTGCTGCAATCCAATTGATGTTTCACCCAAAACGAGATATGGCGGCAAGTTCATAGAAAAAAAAATAAAGAGTGGGGCTTTGGCATTGTGCCATAAAAGCCTCACTCTTGTTTTTATGCTATTCTGTTGTGTACAGGTATATTACGGCTGCCGTAATCAGAATGGCGATAGTTGTAAGTAGTGTGAACAACAGTTTGCTTAATGCTTTCCTGCGTTTTATTGCGCGGAAATTCTGTTGCTTGAAAATTTCGGCATCATCCCGATGGCGATGTGCCGAATGGTGGTGATGGTTTGTCATAGTTTTGTCTGTAATATGTTTTGTGTGTGATGTTGTGCAAGTACTGTTGTTTGATGCATTGTTCTTCTATGCAATTAGAATTTCACGTCAAACTCGAAGTCAAGCATGTTGTAGTTCTGCTTCTGCAAGCTGCGGTCGTTCACATAGGCATATTCGGCACACAATTTTATGTGCTTGCCTATCTCATAGTCAGCGCCAATCTCGTAGTAAGTCTTTGCTGTGCCCCAGTTTGCACTTGGGCGGTAAAGGTCGTAACGCGCTTTCACATGCACCTTGTTCTTTATTACAGGCGCTATGACAAGAGCATAAAATCCGTCAGCCTCGTTTCCTGAATCGGTATTTATGGTGCAGTCCTTGCTGTTGGTTTCGTTTTGGTAAGTGGTTTTAAAGCCCCAACCGTTGCTGTGTATGTATTCGCTGCGCAATGTGCAGTCGTTTGCAGCATACTCGGCACTGAATGCATATCTGTTAACATCGAGCGAACGTATTCCGCTTTTGGTGGTTTCAGTGCCGTCGGATGCAGTTTCTTTCCAAGTGCCTTTCCTTGCATACGATCCTGTCCACCCGAATGCTCCGATGCGCAGACCCTTTACCGGTGCAACCCAAGCTCCGCCGATAATGTCCTTGCGCTGATCCACGTCTTTGGTGTTTATTCCTTGTCCGTTGAACACGCCCACCTGATAGTGCAGCAAGTTGCGTCCTTGCGAATTTTTGAGGAAATCGCCCTGTATCTGGACACCTATGTCACGTCCGTTGCTGGCATGCCCGCCGTTGCGGTCGGAAAATCCTGCGAGTTTTGTCACGCCTTGCGAGTAGCTCATAAAGCCCTGTGTCATGGGGTGCATGGGGTTTTCGAAGGTGAACGGTCGTTTGAATTGTCCGGCCTTCACCTTGAAAGCAGAATACTTTTGCCATTCGGCAAATGCGTCAACCATTCTTGGAGAGTTGCCTAGTGTCGATGTGTTTCCGTTCATCTGAAGCTGCACTTTCCAGTAGAAATCCTGCAACAGCCGTCCTTCCAAAGCCAAACGTGTCATGCGCATGTTGAATGTGTTGCTTTTTGCATTGTCCTGGCTGCTGTATTGGTATTGTGTCATCACATATCCGCTGAACTTGATGTCGCTCATCACTGAGATTTTCTTCTCGTCTTTTTGTGCACTTGCCGTTGCAAGTGTAGCGGCGAGCAATGCCGTTGCTATTATTCTCTTTTCCATTTAGGTAGATTTTGGTTAATGTTTTTATATGTAGATTGTTTCGTTCGTAGGCATGTATTGATGTGAGAATTATCTTGCTTCGAGCAGCACGACGTTCTCAACGTGCGGCGTGTGTGGGAACATGTCAACTGGCTGCACTTCTTTCACCACGTAGTCGGTGTCTAAAAGTGCAAGGTCGCGTGCCTGTGTGGCAGGGTTGCAGCTTACATACACTATGCGTTTGGGGTGGGTGCGCAGTATCGTGGCCACAACGTCGGGGTGCATTCCTGCTCTTGGCGGGTCGGTAATGATTACGTCTGGCCGTCCGTGCTGAGCGATGAATGTGTCGTTGAGAATGTCTTTCATGTCTCCGGCATAGAACAACGTGTTGTCAATCCCGTTG
The DNA here is from genome assembly GCA_963654815.1 of Lachnospiraceae bacterium. Taxonomy (GTDB): domain Bacteria; phylum Bacteroidota; class Bacteroidia; order Bacteroidales; family Bacteroidaceae; genus Prevotella. Next base: position 126,521 of record CAVKCP010000001.1, read on the forward strand.
ATTTTCGAATTCACCTTGGCATCCTCTATTGCTTCGGGCACATATTCAATACCAATTACTTTGCGCGCCTTCTTGGCCACGAAATTGGCTATTGTTCCTGTTCCAGTGTACAGGTCGTACACCAGTTCGTTGCCGTTCAGTTGTGCAAAGTCGCGTGCAACCGAATAAAGATGGAATGCCTGTTCGGTGTTGGTCTGGTAGAAGCTCTTCGGACCCACCTTAAAGCGCAGGTTTTCCATTTCCTCGAAAATATGGTCGTTGCCCTTGTACACCGATATGTCAAGGTCGCCGAAGGTGTCGTTGCATTTTTGGTTGTCAACATACAGCAATGACGTGATTTCGGGGAACATCTCGGCAATATGCTGCAACAACGACAAAGCACGCTGTTCGTCGCCTTCTTCGTCGTAATGGAACTGTATGAGCACCATCCACTCGCCGGTGTTTGAGTTGCGTATCATTATATCGCGCAGCAAACCGTGTTGTTCGCGCAAGTCAAAGAAAGTCATGCCCGTTTCATAGGCAAAGTCGCGTATGGCGTTGCGTATGCGGTTGTGCAGGTCGTCCATGAGCCAGCATTTCTCTATGGGGAGAATTTTGTCGAATGCGCCAGTTATGTGGAAACCTATGCCGTTCATGTTGTCATACTTGAAACCCGATGCTACTTGCTCGCGTGTGAGCCACCTCTTGTTGCAGCAACCAAACTCGAGCTTGTTGCGGTATTCGCTTGTCTTCACCGACCCAAGTATCTCGCGAAATTCAGGAAGTTCAATCTTGCCTATTCGTGTGAGCTGGTCGAACACTTGTTTCTGCTTGGCTTTCAGTTGTTCGCTGTATGGAAGGTTCTGCCATTTGCATCCTCCGCACACCCCAAAGTGTTCGCACATGGGTTTTGTCCGTACATCGCTGTATTTTATGAAGCGTATAACTTCTGCTTCGCAATAATGGTGCTTTTTGCGGCGCACCTGCAAATCTACGACATCGCCGGGTACGACAAACGGCACAAACACCACCATGTCGTCGATGCGTGCTATGCATTTCCCTTCTGCAGCTATGTCGGTTATAGTTATGTTTTCAAGTATCGGCAACGCCTTTTTCTTTCTTGTCATAATGTCGTGTCTACTTTCTTTTTCGTTTGCGCATTGCAATTCCGCGCCTCAACAGATGCTCACAGCATGGTCGAAGCGGGCTAACGGCGTGCAAAAATAGTCAAATAATTTGACTTTTATGGCCTTGAACAGATTATTTTCTTGCCGTTTCTGTTCTTGAAGGTGTTTTATGCGTTTTTTTTGTAGCCGCAATCATGTGGCCGTGGCCGTAGCCGCGATTGTCAGATGCGGTCGAGAACGGTAACAATCAGTCCGTTCATCTTGCTCTTGTAATCGGTGTCGGTCTTTTGCGCTATGCGGTTGGCTATCACCATGCACACTGTCGTGGCTTTGTGTCCCATGAGTTTCGACAGTCCGGCAAGTGCAGAACTCTCCATTTCAAAATTAGTCACATGCAGACCGTTGTATTCAAACGACTCTATTTTCTCGTTTTGGTGAGGGTCGGCCAATGGTATTCGCAGCTCGCGACCCTGTGGTCCGAAAAATCCACCGCATGCCACCGTTATGCCTCTAATCATGTCGTCGCCGGCAATCCTTTCTGTAAGTTCCTTGTCGGCCTCAACCACATAAGGAGCCGGTGCGCACAGGTTGCCGCTCCATCCAAGGTGGTTGATGAGTGCACGTTCCATTTGCAGGTCGCACACCGAGTTGCGTCCGGCATAGAAATTAAGAAGACCATCGAAACCTATTGAGCGTGCCGAGCAGATGAAAGATCCGGTAAGCGTGTAGGGTTGCAGTCCGCCACAGCTTCCTATTCTTACTATTTCGAGTTGGCGCAGGTTCTCTTTTTCTTGTCGTGTTTCAAAGTCTATGTTGGCAAGAGCATCTATTTCGTTCATTACGATGTCGATGTTGTCGCAGCCGATACCGGTTGAAATTACCGTGATGCGCTTTCCGTTGTATTTTCCGGTTATTGAGTGGAACTCCCGGTTTTGTATGTCAAACTCGATGTCTTCGAGATGTGGAGCCACGAGCGACACGCGTCCCGGGTCGCCTACGAGTATTACCTTGTCTGCAAGATTTTCAGGTTTGAGGTGCAGGTGGAATATGCTGCCGTCACCATTGATGATGAGTTCCGATTCGGCAAAATGTTTTTTTGTCATAATGTCAAGTTTAAGGTATTTATATATGGCGTGTTTTAAAAATTCCACGCACAACTATTTTCGTCATCAGACGGGTTGATCTTTGTGCCTTTTTTGATTAAATCCATCAAAGGTGATTCTTAGAACCCGCCATATTTGTGCAGCCTGTGTGTGGCACAACGTCGTCATTCGCCAAGCAGATTGCTTTCTTTGTCTCTTAGTGTGGCGAGGGCTTTCTTTATCTTCTGTTTGCTTTGTTCGAGCTGGGCTTCCTGTTGTGCAATCAGCTTTCCTGCTTGTGCACGGGCACTTGCTGCCGAAGCGTGGTATTTTGCTCTTGCTGCCTCAATTTTGTCGGCAAGTTTTTGCGCGTTTTCCTGCATGCGCGCTATTGCTTGATACATGCTCCTTGTTTCGGCAGAGGCAAACTGGCTGGCATTATGATAGGTGGTTTTGTCGTTCACCACGAATGTCATGCCTCCGTTTTCCGCATTCCTGCCCATCCGTTCCTTCACGATCTCTATGTGCTGCATCACCTGTTGCCTTATTTCGGGTGTCGGCCACGTCTCCCTTATGCGTGTGATTGCGGCGTAATTGTGAAGTTTGCTTTCCGGCAACTCGTCGGCGTCGTAGTTTATTCTGGTCGTAGGCGGCACAAAAGTGTAGACGCATGCTTTGCCGTCAGGCTGTCTTCTTGTCGTGGCAAACCAAGCGAGGCTGTCGGCATCGGCTTCCACGAAAATGAAATCGTCGGCCTGCGAGTTGAATGGCAGTCCTATGTTTTCGGCGTTAAGGAATTTTCCTTCGTCGGCATCATATTTTGAAAGATATATGTCGCGTTTGCCCAGACCTTCGTCGGAGATGCCGGAGAAATAGAGTGTTGCGCCGTCTGAGGCCATAAACGGATAGCTTATGTCCTTGAATTTGCTGTTCAGTTCGTCTATCTCATGCGGCTCTCCCCATTTACCGCCTATTTTGTCGCGTGTGTACAGGCGCGAGATACTGTCAGTCCCTAGCTCTGTATAGAAACATTTGTTTTGAAAACCGTTCACATACACATACGCTCCATCGTTGCCTGTCGTGTTGAAGAAATCGTTGTATCTTATATATTTCCCGTAGGTGGCAGGCAGATATATTGCATTGAGCACACTGTCCTTGTCAATCACCATGCTGTCGACAAAGAATATCCGCTGTGTGTTTTCAAGCATGTCGTTGTATATGGCCTTCGTCTTGGCCGACATTGCATTGGCAGTGTTGGCCGGGCGTTTCTTGGCTGCGGCCTTAGCCTTCGTCTGCGCTGGCACCGCTGTTGAAACGGCCAAAGCCAATGCAACTGTAATGATGTGTTTTTTCCTCATTTCCCGGTCTTTTGGTTTATTGTTGTTTGGGTGTCGCTCTCGTGTGAAACGCCCCATGCAATTATTGCAAAGTTAGCTATTTTGTCGGAATTTACAAGCAGTTTGCGCGAAAAATAAAAAAGTGTTTGCCCACATCGTCACCTTGGCTGCACGTGTTGCTTGTCGGTGCATGCGTGTGTGGCGGTTGGTGCATGCATGTGTTGCGCATGCTGCACACATGTGTTGCAAACCGTGTGCGGCGGTTTGGCGGTAATAGTCAAACCGCGTGCAAGGCTTCGTGAATGTTGCATGTCGTTGGTTGTAGTCGCTTAAATCAATGTATTCACGTTGGGGAACGGTCTTGCCTGTCGGCTTAGAGAAACTTCAAGTGCGTTGATTTCTTGAATGAAAGAAATTGCACAATTCATTTTTTATCTTTAACTTTGCAAGAATGATGTTAATGACATGGCGTGTAAGAACATTAGGCAAAGCATCCATTGCCGTTGCTGTGGTTTTGTGCGTGCTCACGGCTTGTGTTTGGCGTGGCACAACGACCACTCTGTGCGGCATCGATTTTGAAAGCGCGGAAGCCGACACCACCGTTGCCCTCGCCCCAAACGAAGGCGCGCCCACTTGCAATGTCTCGGCAAATGTCGCCTATGCAGTGGGCAGTTATGCGTCGGCAATCAACGCAGACTTGCTTAAATCGGGTGTATTCCCTCCTGAATGCATGACGGGGGCCGACGCGCGTAATGCCTCGCGGTTTGCAAGAACCGTGGTTGAAAACTGCGTGCGAAATTACATTCGCGACTATGCGCCGCTCTATCGTGGCGATACTGCACACGGGCAAATATACACCAAACAGATGTTGGTCACGGCGCGTGCCTATTCCTATCGCGAAGGCATAATCGTCTATGCCGTAACTACGTCGGAAAACGATGGAGACGGAATGTCGGAGAAACACACATCGACTATAAACATAAATGCCAAAACTGGCAAGGTGCTGACTCACGACCAGCTGTTCCTACCTGGAAGCGACCGTTTCGTCGAAAGACTAATAGTAGCGAAACTCCGCAGAAAATATGGAGTGAAGAACGACAACGGCATGAAAGCGAAAGGACTACTCTCAGAAGAAGATATATATATACCCGATAACTTTGTGATAGGCAAGCACGACATAACCTACATATATGGAGCCGATGAGATAGCTCCACACGACTTTGGAGAAATCAGAGTAAGCATAAGTTATAAAGAATTGGGTAAATTGTCAACGATAAACAGACAATGAAACAATTATGGAAATAATAAAGAAATATTTCAGCAGTCTCAGCGAGGAGCAAGAAAGGCAATTCGCGCAGTTGAAACCGCTCTATGAGGAGTGGAACAACAAGATAAACGTTATTTCACGCAAGGATATGGACAATTTCTACGAGCATCATGTGCTCCACTCCTTGGCCATAGCCCATGAAATAAAGTTCAAGGAAGGAAGCAAAATCCTCGACCTCGGCACGGGCGGCGGGTTTCCCGGCATTCCGCTGGCAATAATGTTTCCGGATGTAACGTTCAAGTTGATCGACCGCACCGGAAAGAAAATACGCGTGGTAAACGAGGTGGCCAATGCCATAGGCTTGAAGAATGTCACCGCCGAACAACTGGCCGGTGAGGAGGAAAAAGGAATGTACGACTTCGTTGTGAGCCGTGCCGTGATGCCATTGCCCGACCTGATGCGTATCGTGAGGAAAAACATTTCACGCAAAAACCAGCACAACTCATTGCCAAACGGCTTGATTTGCCTTAAAGGCGGAAATGTAGACGAGGAAATAAGACCCTTCAAGAACATTGTGTCGGTGACTGAGATACATGACGCATTCGGTGAAGAGTGGTTTAAGGAAAAACATTTAATTTACGTTCCCGTATGATGAACATTGAACATTTCACTTGCAACATGCTTCAGGAAAACTGCTATGTTGTGAGCGACGAGACAAAGCAATGCGTTATAATAGACTGTGGCGCATACTATGAGGCAGAGCAGACCGCAATCATTGACTACATAAAGTCAAACGGTCTGACACCAGTGCACCTCCTTGTCACGCACGGACATTTCGACCATAATTTCGGAAACGATGCCATTTCACGCGCTTTCGGCTTGTCTCCCGAGATTTCGCGTCACGACGAGCAGTTGCTTGAACATTGCAATGACCAAGCCAAAGCGTTCGGGGTGGATTTCGAACAACCCTCCGTGCCGGCTGGCCGTCTGCTTGAAAACGGCGAAAAGATAACCTTCGGCAACCATATTCTGCAAGTGATTGAAACCCCGGGACATTCACAAGGTTCGGTAGTGTTCTACTGCGAGGAGGAGAAGACGGCCTTTACGGGCGACACCCTTTTCCGCGGTTCAATAGGACGCACCGATTTCATGGGGGGCAGCATGCTACAGATTATACAAAGTCTGCGTATGCTCGCACAACTCCCCGACGAGACTGTGGTGATGCCAGGCCACGGCAGCCAGACCACCATAGGCTACGAGCTTGCACACAATCCATACATGGACAGGTGATATGCTGATGTCAACAACGGCGGCAAAGACAATTCTCGGCATCGACCCGGGAACCAACGTCATGGGCTATGGGGCTATTAAAGTCACTGGAAACAGGGCCGAGATGCTGACAATGGGGGTAATCGACATGCGCAAAGACCACGATCCTTATGCGCGTCTCGGCAAGATTTTTGTCCGTGTAAGCAGTTTGATTGAAGAGTTGAAGCCCGACGAAATGGCGATTGAAGCGCCTTTCTTCGGGAAAAATGTGCAGTCGATGCTCAAACTGGGACGATCGCAAGGCGTGGCAATAGCGGCAGCTGTGCAGAGCGGAATAACGGTGCACGAATATGCACCGCTGAAAATAAAGATGGCCATAACCGGGCAGGGGCAGGCTTCGAAGGAGCAAGTGGCCGATATGCTTAAAAGGCTGCTGAAACTTAATGACGACGAAATGCCGCATTTCATGGATGCCACCGATGCTCTAGGCGTGGCCTATTGCCATTTCATGCAGGCAGGAAATCCCGTCAACGACACACACTACAATGGGTGGAAAGACTTTGTAAACAAGAATCAGGACAGACTATGCAAACGATAATTAGCATGAAACAGGGTGTTGCCCGCCGTGAAGACTGGCGGTTGCGGCAACCTGCCGACTTTGAGTTGTGCGACGGTGAGCACATTGCCGTCGTCGGCGACAACGGCAGCGGAAAAACCTTGCTCATCGACATGATACGCGGAAGCCACCCTTTACTGGGCGACGGGCCTGCATACGATTTCGCTCCGTCGTGTTCCACGCGCGTTTCCGACAACATAGTATATATATGTTTCAAGGATTCCTATGGCTCACGTTGCGACTCATTGTATTATTTGCAGCAGCGTTGGAACTCAATGGAAATTGACGAAGACGCGCTGACCGTGGGACAGAAACTGCGCAAGGCGCGCGAATTGGCTGAAACAGGCAACCCGCAGTTTGGAACATTTGTTGACAGTGTGTGCAAGATGTTTCATATTGATGCTATGTTTGACAAATATGTGGTTACGTTGTCGAGCGGCGAACTGCGCAAACTCACCATTGCTTGTGCCATAATGGGCAAACCTCGGGTGCTGGTGCTCGACAATCCGTTTATAGGACTTGACGCAAAAGCGCGCGAGACACTGCGGCAAACACTTGAAACATTGGTGGCAATGTGCCGCATGCAGGTGGTGCTTGTAGTGGGCAGCAGCCGCGACATACCCGATTTCATCACTCATGTGGTGGAAGTGAGCGGGCTGGTTGTAGGGCAGAAGACAACGCGTGCAGATTATCTTGGCCGTCAGGTATCGTCGGCAGTTGAGCAGATTGGCGAAGAACAGCGTGCCGAAATAATAAATCTTCCGTATAAGGAAAACTTAAAGACCGCCGACATCATAGTGAAGATGAATGGTGTAAGCATAAAATATGGCGATCGCACTATACTGCACGATGTTAACTGGACAGTGAAAAATGGCGAGTGTTGGGCATTGAAAGGTCCCAACGGTTCGGGAAAGTCCACACTTCTAAGTTTGGTATGCGCCGACAATCCCCAGGCATACGCGTGCGACATCACGCTTTTCGACTGCAAGCGCGGCAACGGCGAGAGCATCTGGGACATAAAACGGCACATAGGCTATGTCTCGCCGGAGTTGCACAGGGCAATGAAGAGCGACATGGAAATTGTGAATGTGGTTGCAAGCGGCTTGTACAATCTCACAGGTTGCCGCCGCAACTGCACTGCCGACGATAGGGAGAAAGCCATGTTTTGGATAAAGGTGTTCGGCATCGGGCATCTCGCAAACCGCAGATACATGTCGCTGTCGAGTGGCGAGCAGCGTCTGGTGCTGCTGGCGAGGGCTTTTGTGAAAGACCCTGAGCTGCTCATTCTTGACGAGCCGTTTCATGGGCTCGACGATACCAACCGCAATGTCGTGGGCAATGTGATAAGTATTTTCTGCTCACGTCGCGGCAAAACGCTCATCATGGTGTCGCACTATGACACCGATTTTCCGGAATGTGTAACTCACGAATACCGCCTTGAGCGCAGAAATTGAATAAATGAAAACATACGAAAAATAGCAGACAACATGAAGAAATTATTGTTTACAATTATGATGGCCATCCTGTGCACCCTAAACGGATATTCGCAGGAAATCTACAACGAGGTTAAGGCCTTGCAAAAGCACGAGGAAAGCATTGTCAATGATACTACAAAGAACCTTGAAGTGAGAAAGGTGGCATGCTTCAAGTATGATGCACTTTACTATCTCATCGACAAGGCCGGCAACGATGCAACGTTCACCGAGTATGAACTTGGAATGCAGGCCAATGCCATGATCGATTTCGTTAACCTCTACATCAAACGCATAGGCAACGAAAAGAAACAACGCGACAAGAACCTTATAATGGCAAAGTTCAAGGCTGCCACAATAAACCACGCCTTGTTCAACGATGTAGACAAGGAGGTGGTATATGCCTATGTTGACAACGACAAATACATAACACAGTTCTCGCTCGACACCGATTGGGTGAAAGCCTTTGAAGAGGTGAGAAAATAATTGTGCGGCGATAAGAGACAACCATCTAGAAAAAAGTATCGTCATGTGTAATAGCCGTAGAAACATAATCATGCTGGTGCTTGCCGTCTTTGCGGCAACCTCGCTTTGTGCACAAACCAAATGGTATTCGCCTTTTGAGAATTGCGGCGACGAACCTTACGTTTGCGGCAGAGCGTGGAACGGTGAACTGGGTAAGAATTTCGCGCGCCTGCCCGAACGCTACAAAGGAAAGGTTACTGAGGCCGTGTGGGGCCTTTCAAGGTTTGGTGCTGGCGTCTCGCTGCGTTTCTTCACAAATTCAAAAAATATCAGCGTGCGTTATGTTCTCGCACAACGTCAAGGCTATCTCAACATGGCTTGGCTCAACCATTCGGGCGTTGACCTTTATGGCGCCGATGCAAAGGGAACACTCCATTGGATAGGCAACCACATGAACTGGAAAATGAACGGCGATACTGTTACTTTCGCCTTCAACGGTTTGGACTTTCCGGACGGAATGGCTGAAGGCACAGAATTCCGCGTTTATCTTCCGCCATACAATGAGGTGAGTGTTGCCGAAATAGGTGTTGACGATAGCGCAAAATTTGAATTTAAGCGCGAGAAACGTGCAAAGCCAATTGTGGTTTATGGTTCGTCGATTGTGAACGGTGCTTCGCCGTCGCGCCCTGGCCTTATGTTTACGAATATCGTGGCACGCGAAAGCGGATGGCCGGTTGTGAATTTCGGTTTCTCTGGCTCTGCATTAATGGAACCGGCAGTATTCGATTTCCTTTCCGAAATCGATGCACGCGCGTTCATTCTCGACCCCATACCAAACAGTTACCGGTTGGGTGAAGGCGAGATTGTGAAGCGTGCCTGTGAAGGCGTGCGCAAAATACGTGAGGCAAGCGATGCCCCCATACTCATGGTTGAAGCGTGTGTGGGTATGGATACAATGTTTTGCCGCGCACGGGCGCAGGAATATTTCGAAGCCAACCGCAAATATCGCGCCGCTTATGAAGAGCTGTGTAAGGAAGGCGTTACCGGACTTTATTATCTGCCGGCAGAATATTTGAATTTCACAGAAGAATCGATGATAGAAGGCACGCACCCCAATGATATTGGAAGCCGCCAGTATGCCGATGCCTATCTTAAAAAGATTGGCGAAATGTTTAGCGGTAAACAGGCAAGAGGTGGCGGCTTGCGTGCCAAGAACGGCAAATGAATTTCTGTGAAAATTGACGCTGGGTATTGCCGGCCGAACAGAATTTTGAAGAGGGACAATCTGAATAAGGTTGTCCCTCTTTGCTTGGTGTCTCATGTATTTAACTATTGGTGTCCGGTAAACTTTTGATCTAACATAGTAAAACGTTGAATGGATGTTC
>CAVKCP010000002.1:0-87198 GCA_963654815.1 Lachnospiraceae bacterium
GATAGGGGCAAGCCCCTATCCTATAATATGCGCCCCTTTCAGGGGCAATGGATTGCAAACCGCGCAAAGCGCAAAAGTAAGCCCCGAGTTTTCAGAAGTCTTATAAAGAACAGACATTTCACGTTTTACAATGTTATACCAATATTTTACCGGACACTAATAATACTAAAAGACAAGGAAACGTTGCTATCTCAAACTATACAAATAAAAAAAAGAACAACTGACGCTCAACGAGTTGTCAATTGTTCTTTGTACCCAGACCCGGGGTCGAACCGGGACGGATTGCTCCACTGGTGTTTGAGACCAGCGCGTCTACCGATTCCGCCATCTGGGCGTTTTTGCGTGTGCAAAGGTAATACAAAAAATCTTTACGGCAAAACATTTCGCGCAAAAAACTTGATTTCAGCCGCCAGACAAGCATTTTCCACCCCCATTCCACACCTCCACCGCGCCGCCGGCAACACTTGACAGCGGCGCGCAGCAACTGCGACACACATGTGCCGCACATGGTGCACACGCGTGCGCCACTTGCAGCACGGGCGTGCAGCAGACGGTGCACGCCCGGCAGCACACGCACAAACAGGAGGAAAAACGGCAAGAAAACGAAAATAAAACGATTTTCGTGCGGCAATACCGAAATAAATTGCTATCTTTGCCAAAACTAAGTTACGCCCATGTTACAACACACGTGGGCATCGGTGACACACCGTTTCTGTCGTAAACCGACAAACGTAAAAACATAAAGACAGACTGATTACAACACAAAAGAATCAGTAAAAAGCCAAATCCAACCGCCGACGACACCATCGGCAGCAAGCACGACGACCTTTGCCAAGAATGGCTCCGCTCGCCATCGTGCCGACAACGATACTACTACAACCAAATGACAACAATATAAACACAACTAAACAAAAAATCACTAATGGAATCAAAAACTTTGTTATGCAGCAGAATAGCAAGGCTGGCAGCACTTGTTCTATTCGTCGTCTTTTATGGTAGGGCGATTGCACAGACCGTTACCATAAGTCCGCAAACGGGCAACGTCGTTTCGGCGGCAAGCTACTCCAGCGAGAGCCACGTTTCAGGCTATGGCGGAGCATGGATACACAACCAAATACCGCTCACCCTGCTCACGTCTGACGAGGCCACACTCTCCGACGAGGGACTCGTGAAAGTGCATGCCAACAACGTGGGCGTGCAAGACGGCAAGCTCGGCCTTATTTCGGGACACCAGGATGTAAAGAACCACATGTCGGTCTCGCTGCCCAAGGGCTACCGCTTCACGGGCTACACAATAGTGTTGAACTACGAGACATGGCATTCTGAAAGAGATGCAGTGGCCACCACATTCCGTGAAACCACAAGAAATTTCAGCACAACAATAAAGAGCGTTGCCGTGGCAAGCGGCGCAAAGAAAGTCACAATGTCGCGCACTTCACTCACGGGTAGCGACATGGGCAACATTCTTTATTTCCTGCAAGACCACAAAACCGGGCACTCGACAGTGTCGGTGGAGTCGTTCACCGTAAGTTTTGAATGTGCCGACCCGTTCACCGAAACATTGCAGCCAGGCAGCAGCATGGCAACGGGAGTGGACTGCATAGCCTTGCCTTTCGCCACGCAACGCGTAGACTTGGGCCAGATTACACAGGAAACGAAAAACGGATACACCTCCTACAAATACAACTACAACAACGTGAAAGACTTGCATGCCAACTTTATGTTGTTCGACGAGGGGGGCATAAAGAGCGGAACTGCCACCGAAAACGCCAAAACCAACGGCAACATCGTGGCAACGGCATCAAAAAACAGCAAGGTGTATATCGGACTGAAGAACGACACCTACTGGATTGAAGCTCCGGCAATGGCCGAATCGCAAAACAGCAACGAGATACCCGTGGGCTACCGCATCGTAGGCGCGAAGCTATACTACACCAATAGCATAAGCAACACATTCGCACTCGGCGACGACATCTATATCACCGACGGCAATGGCAACTACATGAATGCCAATTTGGTATTCACCACGACAAAGACAGTGTGGCACACCGACAGCGATGGCCGCGTCTACACTGGCAGCTCGACCTATCTTACACATGAAAAAAAGTGGAACAACCGCGACAGCGACCTGAAGACCACGACAAAGGAAAACAATGCAAGAGAATACAAAACCAACGGCAACGACCTCTACTGGAACAACGACTACATTTGCTATACTGCCGACGGCAAGGCGAGCTACGAGGGCACACGCGCCATTGTAGTGAAAGCAGTCGCCGAATCGGCATCGGCAGGCAACTACACCCTGACCCTTTACGATAAGACAGGCAACAACGCCGTGCAGACAGTGCAGGTGAACAGCAGCAACACCGACGACTATGTGACGCTTGACGATGCCAACAACGATGCTATAAAGTTCAAGGTTGAAGGCGCGGAAGAAGACGGTGCCGCCTATGTTGCCATAGAGCTTACGCTCGAAGCACTCAACCCCTATGTTGACAAGATGGACATTGCTTGCACCCGTCCCGACGGTTCGCAGACACTCAGCAACCAATATCTCACCACCGACTTCACCGTGGGTGTGAACGGCAAGGTTGACTTTACCGTGCCCGTGAACTTTGCCGACGGCAAGATGAAATTCTCTTTCGAGCAGCTGCACCACAAGAGCGCCGACGAAACCTACACCGGAATAGGCAAGGCAGGCAAGTATGCGCGCTACAATTTCGTGAAGTCGGCCTACTACAATCTCATCGACGAGAACCTGCAGGCACACCGCACCGAGGCTGCCGACTACGACTATACAAAGAAGATAAGCGTGGACGTGGCCGGAACAACACAGTTCAAGGTGAACAACTCCGACCGCTTCAAGGCCGGAACCACCGGTAGCGGCACATTCAGCTACGAGGAGTTCCGCTACTCAAATGCCGAGTATGCCACACAGGGCGGCACATGGGAAGCCGTGGAATTGGCCAACGGCGAGCAGAAGAAATGCTATCTCGTGGTGTGCGACGAAACACGCTACAACATAGCCCCCACCACTACGCCACGCCATGCAGTGTATGCCTACTACAACACCGAGATTTCGCTCAGCACCAAGAACTTCACCCCAGTGCTCACCTACCGCACCGTGTATGACAACGCCATGCTCGCCGGAGGCTTCGACAACAACAAATATGTGGGCGTGAGCGTAGGCATCAACGACGAGAGCGGCGCAACAGCCACCGCAAGCGATGGCTATGTGTATGCAAAGCAGATTGTTGACCAGCTCAATGCCGACATCGCGGCCAATGCCAACGGCGCACCAGCCGATACCAAACACGTGCTCTACATCGACGCGAGCGAGCTCAACTCGGTGCTCTTCTCGGCCGACGACGCACAATGGGGAAGCATCGCCTCGCTGCAAGACATCATTGCCACCAACGCCATGGTGTATCTGCCCAAGGGCACAAGCATCGAGGCCAACAACGTGGCAACACTTTCTGAATATGGTGGCGACTTCGTGGCCGACAACAACATAGTGCTCACCGACCAGCAACCGTTCTTCGCTCCCGCCGACATTCGCGTGGATGCAGCCAACTATGTGGCCTACTCGCGCAAGGTGACAAAGAACAACACCGGCACACAATGGATTTCGGCGGTTCTGCCGTTTACCGTGGCCGTTGACGACGACGGCCATCACGCTGCCGAAGACGGCATCGGACAGTTCTCGTTCTACACGATGAACGCCGACAACGCGCTCGACAATATGCAGATTGAAGACAACTACGACTACTCGGTAGTGGGTCATTTCTCGCCCATATCCAGCGCAATGAGCACCGAAGCCAACAAGCCTTATCTCATCGGCATCGAACAATTCAAGACCGACGACAGCGGCGAGAAGGTGCTGCTCGACATTCGCCAGCACGGAGCCACTATCGTAAAGACCCCGACCACCGACGCAGGTGCCGGACAAACCAGCATTGAGGGCGAGACAGCAACGGCCACCATTGGCACGGCAAGCGCAACGCTCAAGCAATACGGCACGTTCAACGGTCTGCAAATGGACAAGAACGAGGGCGTGTTCTACTTCTCGCGCGACCGCTTCGTGTCGTCGCTCAACCTCAACGACCGCTATCCCTATGTCTACATCATGCCGTTCCGCACATGGTATGACTGCACGTCGCAGGCTATGAACAACGTGCGCACAATGTTCATCTCAATCGACCCGAGCGACGGCACCAACGCCATTGACAACATAGCAGCCGATGCCGACGGCACGATGCGCCTCGCGTCGGACAACGGAATGCTTGTGGTGAAGGCCGTAAGCGACACCCGTGCAGTGGTGCGCAACGTGAGCGGACTCACAGTGAAGGCACTCAACATGAAGGCAGGCGACGTGTGCCGTGTGCCGCTCGCTGCCGGAATTTACATCGTCAACGGCGTGAAGGTTCTCGTGAAATAAGGCCATGCGCCGCCGACGGCAACCGCCATCAACACGATTCTAAAAATGACACTAAAAAAAACGACTCACTATGAACAAGAAAAAATATACGGCTCCGGCCATAACCATGGCTGAAATCATTGAAAGCTGCCCCATCCTCGCCGGTTCGCAGAGCCCTTGGGCCGAAGGCAACAAGAACACCGAAGAATGGCAGGACTTCGACGAAGAGCAGGACGAATGGCCAAGTTGGCCAAGCAACGGCCAAGAGCTCGAATGGTAGAATGATTTGAGAGACACAAGGCGACAGCCCATTAGCAGCCGGCCTTACGCAGATAACACCCGCGTAAGGCCGGCCTTTTATTTGCAGTGCAGCCAACCTCATGCGGCTTGCACACGGCAACGCATTTTCACACAATACTCAAAAAAACGTACCAAGTTTTTTTTAAGTCACTTAATATATCACAAATCACACTAAATTATTTTTTAATCGACACTTAATGTTGCCTTATGCGCCGCGCCCTTCTTTGTCAGGTTAAAATAAATTCTTAACTTTGCAATAAGTAAGTTTCTGAACATTACCAACAACACGGCGGCATGACTGCACCGCACGATGCACGCCGCCGCAACGACATAGCAAACACGGTGCGCCGCCGCAACGGCAGCACCCGAACGAAAAGAACAACAAGGCAATGCAATACAAGATAACGGCTCCCGCGAGCCTTGACACTACAATAAAGTTGCCGGCATCGAAAAGCATAAGCAACCGCGCGCTCATAATACACGCCCTGTCGCAGGGCGACGTGCTGCCCGACAACCTCTCGCAGTGCGACGACACCGACGTTATGGTTGCAGCACTGCGCGACAATCCCTACACGGTTGACATAAAGGCTGCCGGAACAGCCATGCGTTTTCTCACGGCATACTTCGCCGCCACCCCGGGCGAGCACATTCTCACCGGCACCGATCGCATGAAGCAACGCCCCATAGCCATACTCGTGGACGCACTCAGGTATCTTGGGGCCGAGATAGAATATATTGACAACGAGGGATTTCCGCCTCTGCGCATACACGGCAAAGCCCTCGACGGCGGATACATGGAGGTTGCCGGCAACGTGAGTTCGCAATACATCTCGGCACTTCTGATGATAGCCCCGGTGCTGCGCGGCGGACTTGAACTGCGGCTTACGGGCGGCATTGTGTCGCGACCCTACATCGACCTCACGCTATGGATGATGCGCGAGTATGGAGCCGAGGCCGACTGGAGCGACATGGAAACGATAAAAGTGATGCCGCGCCCATACAGCCGCTACCGCTACACGATAGAAAGCGACTGGAGCGCATCGTCGTATTGGTATGAAATGCTGGCTCTCTGCACCGACAGCGAGGCGCGCCTGCAGTTTGAAGGCCTGCGCGACGGTTCGAAACAGGGCGACTCGGTGGTGAAATACCTTTTCTCGCTGCTCGGCGTGAAAACCCACTTCGCCTCGCGCGACGACAACACCTCGGGCAAGGTTACGCTGAAAAAGCAGCGGTGCATGCTGCCCCGGCTCGACTACGACTTTATAAGTTCGCCCGACTTGGCACAAACTGCCGTAGTAACCTGCGCCTTAATGGACATTCCATTCCGCTTCACCGGACTCGCAAGTTTAAAGATAAAGGAAACCGACCGCATAGAGGCACTCAAGAACGAGCTGCGCAAGCTTGGCTATGTGCTGCACGACGAGGGCGGCGACACGCTCATTTGGGACGGCGAGAAGTGCGACCCGACGATGCAACCGATTGACACTTACAGCGACCACCGCATGGCAATGGCCTTCGCACCGGCCGCATTCAAGTTTGGCGAGGTGCGCATAAACGCCCCCGGCGTGGTGTCGAAATCGTACCCGGAATTCTGGGACGACCTGCGGCGAGCCGGATTTTCAATCGAAGAGACACTCTGACACATGGTCATACTGATAGCAGCCATAGTGGCAATAGGCATCATTGCCGCACTCACCGAGATATTCTCGCGACGCGGCAAGCATGCCGTGCAGGAAGTGAAAGAAGCCGCTGCCACCTGTTCCACATGCAACGGCACAAACGACAAGTGCGAGCAGGAATGCATGATGGAAGCCGCCACGCGCGAAATTGAATACTACGACGACGAGGAACTCGACAAGTATGCCGGCATAAAATCGGGAGATTATGCCGACGAAGAGGCCGACGACTTTGCCTATGTGCTCAACACCATGAACCCAGGCGACGTGGCTGGATGGTGCCGAAGCCTCAACTTGCGCGGAATAGAACTGCCCGACCAGATAAAGGACGAGGTGATAATGATAATAGGAGATGAGCATTCTTGAATACACATTCTTTCAAAACGCCCTCATAGGTGCTTTCCTTGCCAGCATAGTGTGCGGGTTTGTGGGCACCTACATCGTTGCCCGGCGGCTTGTTTTCATAAGCGGCGGCATCACCCACGCCTCGTTCGGCGGCATTGGCATAGGCGTGTGCCTCGGCATCAGCCCCATATTGTCGGCCATGGTGTTCTCGGTGCTGTCGGCATTCGGCATACAATGGATGTCGGGACGCGGCGAAGTGCGCGAAGACTCGGCCATAGCCGTGTTCTGGACTCTCGGCATGAGCATCGGCATAATGTGCTGCTTCATCACGCCAGGCTTCTCGTCAGACCTCTCTTCGTTTCTCTTCGGCAGCATTCTCACCATAGGTCGCGCCGACATCATGCTGCTCGCGGCCGTCGCCATAGTGGTGGTGGCAGTGTTTGCATTGCTTTACAGACAGATACTCAGCATAGCTTTCGACCCCGTGTTTGCACGATCGCAGCACATAAGGGTTGCTGCAATAGAATATATGATGATGGCCCTGATAGCCATAACGGTGGTGTCAACGCTGCGCATGGTGGGTGTGGTGCTCGCAATAAGTCTGCTCACGGTGCCGCAGATGACCGCCAACCTCTTCTCGTTCAGTTTCAAGCGCATCATAGCCGCAAGCATCCTCGTGGGTTGGATTGACTGCATTGCAGGTCTTGCAATGTCTTACTGGCTCAACGTACCGTCGGGGGCGGCCATAATTTTCGCCAGCGTAGTGATTTACATAGCGGCACGCGCAATAAAAAGCATCCTTCCGGAGTTTAATAAATGTGAGAATACCTAACACCCGACATATCATCATTGGTCTCGTCATGGCGGCAGTTCTTGTCGTGACGGGATGCGGAACGCAGAAAAACACTGCGAAGACACGGTGGTGGCATGCCTTCAAGGCACGCTACAACACCTACTACAACGGCACGTTGGCCTATATCGACGGTTCGCTCGAGAAGGAAAACGGCAACAAAGACAACTTCACCGAAATCATACCTCTTTATACTGTCGGCAACAAAACCAACCGCGAAACAGGCAAGTCGAACTTTGAACGCGCAATAGAGAAATGCCAGAAAACCATAAAGTTGCACAGTATAAAGCGCAGGCCCGTGTGGAACAAAAAGCGGCGCAAGACCGAAAAAGATATTGAATGGCTCTCACGGCGCGAATACAACCCGTTTTTGTGGAAAGCATGGATGCTGATGGGACGTTCACAATTCCATAAAGGGGCGTTCGACGAGGCTGCCTCAACATTCTCTTATATGAGCCGTCTCTACCAGACACAGCCTGCCATATATGCAAAAGCACGCGCATGGCTCGCCAAATGCTATGTGGAGGAGGACTGGCTGTATGATGCCGAAGACGTGATACGCAACATGCAGCGCGACTCAATACACTGGAGCGCACAGAAAGAATGGGACTATACCTATGCCGACTACTACATCCACACCGGCGACTATGCACAGGCCGTGCCCTATTTGCGCAAAGTGATAAAGCACGAAATGCGCCGCAAGCAACGGGCGAGGGAGTGGTTTCTCATGGGACAGCTGCAAGCTGCACTCGGAAACGATGCCCTTGCCATGAAGGCCTACCGCCGTGTGGTGCGTCAGAACCCTCCCTACGAACTTGAATTCAACGCCCGCATTGCCATGACCGAAGTGGCATCGAAAGGACAGGCCAAGAAGATGATTGGCAAACTGAAACGCATGGCGGCATCTGACAAGAACAAGGAGTATCTCGACCAGGTGTATTACGCCATAGGAAACATATATCTTAGCCAACGCGACACTACCAATGCAATAAGCGCCTATGAGCGCGGCAATGCCAAGGCAACGCGCAGCGGCATAGAAAAAGGTGTGTTGTTGCTGCGTCTTGGCGACCTGTATTGGGAGCGCGAACGCTACAACGATGCGCAACGGTGCTATGGCGCGGCAATAGGCATGCTCGACAAAGACCGCAAGGACTATGCGCAGCTTTCTGAAAGGTCGAAAGTTCTCGACGAACTCGTGCCTTTCACCGATGCCGTGCATCTGCAAGATTCGCTGCAGGAACTGTCACGCATGGACGAAAAAGAGCGCAATGCGGCCATCGACCGTGTGATTGACGCACTAAAAAAGAAAGAAAAGGAAGAACGCGACAAGCAGGCCGAGCAGAACGCACAGGAGACAATGGCCAAGAACGGAGGCAACAACATGGGGCAAAACCAAAACAGTAACAACGCCTCAAACAGCAACTCAACCGACAAGCAGGGCAACGGTTTGTGGTATTTCTACAACCCGCTAGCAGTGAGCCAAGGCAAGACGGCTTTCCAAAAACTGTGGGGAAAGCGCGAGAATGTGGACAACTGGCAGCGCGTGAACAAGACTGTCGTGTCGGCGATAGGCTCCGAAGAGATGTCAGAAGAGCAACTCGACTCGATTGCCAAGGCCGAAGCCGCGCTCGACTCGATTGCGCAAGTGACCGACAGTGCACAAAATGATCCGCACAAACGCGAATATTACATGGCGCAGATACCGTTCTCCGACGAGGCAAAAGCGGCAAGCAACAAGATAATCGAGGACGGACTGTATCACTCGGGAGTGATATTCAAAGACAAACTCGACAACCTCACGCTCAGCGAGAAGCAGCTTCTGCGCCTCACCGAAAACTATCCCGACTACGAGAAGATGCCCGATGCCTACTACCATTTATTCCTTTTGTATTCGCGCAAAGGCATGCCGACGGTGGCCGACGGATATGTTGACCGTCTGAAAAGCCAGTTCCCCGACAACGACTGGACGACATTGCTCACCGACCCATACTTCAAGGAGAACGCAGCATTCGGAGTGCACATCGAGGACTCGCTCTATGCCTGCACCTACGAAGCCTTCAAGGCCGCACGCTATGCCGAGGTAGCAGGCAATGTGCACGTTTCTTCCACCCGTTTCCCGCTCGGGGCAAACCGCGACAAGTTTGTCTTCATCGGCGGATTGGGCAAGCTCAACCAAGGCGATGCCGACGGATGCGTGGCCGACATGAAGACCGTTGTGGAGAAATATCCACAAAGCGGAGTGAGCGCAATGGCCGGAATGATAATAAACGGTGTGCAGGCCGGACGCAAATTGCGCGGAGGAACTTTCGACATAGGGAACATTTGGGAACGCCGCACAGCCGTGCTTAACGACAACGACACTACCGGAACGAAAAAACTTTCGGCCGAACGCGATGCCAATTTCGTGTTCATCATAGCCTACAAACCCGATTCGCTCGACGAAAACAAGTTGTTGTTCGAACTCGCGCGATATAATTTCACGAGCTATCTTGTGCGCAATTTCGACATCAGCATAGCCGATGCCGACGGCATACACCTCATGTCGGTGAGCGGATTCCGCAACTACGACGAGGCATTGCAGTATGCGCGGAATTTCCATGCGCAACCCGTTCTGCGGCGTATGGCAGCCAACAACCGTACAATAATAATAAGCGAGCAGAACCTTGAGTTGCTTGGCAAGCAATACAGCTACGACGATTACGTGAAATTCTACGCCAAACATTTCGCGCCACTCAAGGTGAGCACAAGCCAACTGCTTGACGAACCCGACATAATAACTACGCGCCCCGAACGCAAGCAAGGGCAGACAGAAGACGACTTTGACGATGTTCCCGACAACAACACCGTCATTGACAACTGGATCGAAGACTCTCCCGCCGACAACGGAACGACACTCGAAGACGAGGGCGAAGCCAACAAGCAGGGCAACGCAACTGAAAGTACGGTTGTGACAGATCCTGTGCAAAATCCTGCCAACGCTTCGGAAAGCGGCAACACCATAGTAGAAAACGTGAAGACAGAACCTGCCGACGCAACGACAACGACCATTGCCGACGACAACGAAACCGTCAAACAACCGGAAGAACCTATGGGCACGACTGTAATCGCCGACGAACCGCAGGCAAAGCAAATGCCCGACAACACGGCAACAAAGCCTAACATTACGACCGTGAAGCAGCAACAGGAGGCCACCACGACCGTCACAGAAATACAGGAAAAGCCGGAAAAGGCCGAAAACAAGCCTTCGGCAAAGTCGGCCGACAAACCGGCAAACCATCAACCAAGCACCGTTACGCCCGCTCCACAGACCGATGCACCAAAGGTTAAGTCGAAATCGCTTGAAGACGATTTCTATTTCGATGACGACGAAATAGATGACAGCAACACCGGCACGCCTTCAACCGATCCCGGAAAGAAGCAACGCGAAACCGATGTAACCGATGATGAATATTACGAACTTGACGGTTTCTGACAAAGACAACACTTATGAGCAACGGATATTTACTTTGGGTTGACGACGAGATTGAACTCTTGCGCGCCCACATACTGTTTCTTGAGAAGAAAGGCTACGACGTTGTGACAGTGAGCAACGGCACCGACGCCATTGAACAATGCTCGCAACACACGTTCGACCTAATACTTCTCGACGAGATGATGCCCGGAATAACAGGCCTTGAAACACTTCAGCGCATCAAGGAAATATCTCCGGCCACGCCCATTGTTATGGTGACAAAGAGCGAGGAAGAGAATATTATGGACCAGGCGATAGGGTCGAAAATAGCCGACTATCTCATAAAACCGGTAAATCCAAGCCAAATTCTTCTCACACTGAAGAAGAACATACACCAGAAACAGATTGTCACCGAGGTGACACAAACCACCTACCAGCGCAATTTCCAGAACATTGCGATGCAAATATCCGACTGCCGCTCGCTCAACGACTGGATTGATGTCTACCGGCGGCTAGTGCACTGGGAACTGGAACTGAGCGGAACCGACAGCTCAATGACCGAGATGCTGCACATGCAAAAGGAAGAAGCCAACCTCGGCTTTGCCAAATACATACGCAACAACTACCTCGAATGGATGAAACCCGGCGCAGAACGCCCTCTCATGAGCCCCGACATTTTCAAGAAGAAAGTGTTTCCCGAACTTGATGCAGGCAATAAAGTATTTCTCATCGTTATCGACAATTTCCGCTACGACCAGTGGCGCGTGCTCGCACAAGAGATTGGCGACATGTTCGACATAAACGAAGACATATACACAAGCATCCTGCCCACGGCCACACAATATGCCCGCAACGCCATATTCAGCGGTTTGATGCCCAGCCAAATTTCGCAGATGTTTCCCGAACTGTGGGTTGACGAAGACGAAGAGGAGGGCAAAAACCTGAACGAAGAGCCGCTCGTGCGCACACAGATTGAACGTTATAGGCGGCACGACCGCTTTTCCTACCACAAAATCAACGACTCCGCCGGAGGCGACCGACTGCTTGAACATCTCAACAACTTGAAGCAGAACGACCTGAATGTGATTGTGGTGAACTTCATAGACATGCTTTCTCACGCCCGCACCGAGTCGCGCATGGTGCGCGAACTGGCCAACAACGAGTCGGCCTACCGCAGCATTACGCTCTCATGGTTCAGACATTCGGTCATGGCCGACCTGCTTAAAGCCCTCTCACAAATCGACTGCAAGATAATATTGACTACCGACCACGGTAGTATACGCGCATCGCGGCCTGTGAAGATAGTGGGCGACCGGAACACAAACACCAATCTGCGCTACAAATTGGGAAGAAATCTGAACTGCAGTTCAAAGGACGTTTTCACGATAAAAGACCCCCGCAAGGCGCATTTGCCGGTTATAAACCTCAGCACGAGCTATGTGTTTGCCACTGGCAACACATTTTTCGCCTACCCCAACAACTACAACTACTATGTGTCCTACTACCGCGACACATTCCAGCACGGCGGCATTTCGCTCGAAGAGATGCTCATTCCGCTCATAACGCTCACCTCGCGCAAGCGCGGATCATAGCATGGCGGCGATGTGCCTATGCGGCCTCAACACGGCAACAAACACAAGATTACATTAAAACAACATAAACATGGAAATAAAAATCGACTCTCTTGAGCACATAGACAATGCCGCAAAGGCATTCATCGACAACATGGGCAGCAGCAAGGTGTTCGCTTTCTACGGCAAGATGGGAGCGGGAAAGACAACTTTCACAAAGGCCGTGTGCGAAGCTCTCGGCGTGAACGATGTCGTGACATCGCCCACTTTCGCGATAGTCAACGAGTATCAGTCTGACACAACGGGCGAAAAGATTTTCCATTTCGATTTCTACCGCATTAAAAACATTGAAGAGGTTTACGACATGGGCTATGAGGATTACTTCTACAGCGGTTCGCTGTGCTTCCTTGAATGGCCCGAACTCATAGAAAATCTGCTGCCCGACGATGTGTGCAAAGTGCACATCGAGGAAACGGACGACGGTTCGCGCGTTGTGAAATTCGAGCCCACCAAATCCTGACAACGCCCCTACCCTACCGCAATGCGGCGGTTTTCGGAAAGCAAAAAGGCAGCAATGCCGCACCAATAGTGCCGTGCATTGCTGCCTTTTTTGCGTTGTTGCGCCAAGTTGCGCAGTATCGCTGTTTGCTATTTCAGTCTTAGTTCCACCGGACAATGGTCGCTGCCGAATATCTCAGTGTGTATTTCTGCCGCCTCGATGCGGTCGCGCAGACTCTCTGAAACGAGGAAATAGTCGATGCGCCAACCTGCGTTTTTCTCGCGAGCATGAAAGCGATACGACCACCACGAGTAGGTAACGTCGTCGGGATGCAGCGCACGGAACGTGTCAACGAAGCCATTTTCGAGCGTTGTTGTCATGCAAGCGCGCTCCTCATCGGTAAATCCCGCGTTGCGGCGGTTGCTCTTCGGGTTTTTCAAGTCAATTTCCTCATGGGCCACATTGAGGTCGCCACACACTACAACAGGCTTTTTCGCGTCAAGAGCCTTTATGTAGTCGAGGAAATCACTCTCCCATTTCATGCGGTAGTCGAGCCTCCGCAGACCGTCCTGGGAATTTGGCGTGTAGACAGTAACGAGGTAGAAATCCTCCAACTCGAGTGTTATCACACGTCCCTCATGGTCGTGTTCGTCGATGCCGATGCCATAGGTCACGCCGATTGGGGTGTGGCGTGTGTATATGGCAGTGCCAGAATATCCCTTTTTGTCGGCATAATTCCAGAACGACTGGTAGCCGTCAAACTGCAAGTCGAGTTGTCCAGCCTGCATTTTTGTTTCTTGCAAGCAGAAGAAGTCGGCATCGAGCGACTTGAAAGCCTCATCAAAACCCTTGCCGGCACAGGCTCTCAGCCCGTTCACGTTCCATGATATGAATTTCATTGCGCCTTATTTTGCGGTGCAGGTCATGTACAAATCACGCAGATATTTGCTTGTGATTGCCGTCGAACTGTTGAGGTCGAGGGTGTCGAAGCATATAGCGTAGGTGCCGAACTGGAACTGGAACAGACGGTCGCTTGAAGTCCATGAACCAGTGTAGGTGTTCATGTAGAACACGAAATACACCTTTTTCTCTGTATTGTTGTAGTTGAATGTCGTTTCAATCGTCACTGGGTTTACATAGAAATACAGCGCGCTTGATGTTACGGCATTCTTGTTCGGGATGAAATAGTAGGCTTTGAGATTGGTGGTGGAAGCCGACTTCAACTGCGATTTCAGTTCGCGTAGCATGTTAGCATTCTCCGATAAGTCGGTGGCAGGCACTGAAATTGCCGAGTCGAGCTTGCTCACTGGGAAGTTGCGCAAGGTGAGTGTGGAGTCGCTGTTCACTATCCAGAAAGTCCTTACAGAGTCGTATTTCTCTGCCTTTATGCCCGTAGCGGTGGCCTTTGCATAGTACATGCGCAGCATTCCAGAGTATTGTCCGGCCATCTGTTGCTGGTATTGCTTCTGTGTTGTGATGTCCATTGATGTGTCTTCTCCTTCGCTAAGGCACGAAGTGAATGCGGCTGCCGTCATGATGCAGCACACGATGAGCATGAAGAAATTTCTTGTCGTTCTCATTTTTCAGGTTCTTTTTTTGTTTATATTGTAGTGTTTTCTACATTATCTAATGCACCGTTGCCGTGAACATTGCATGTCCACGGCCTTTTTTTTTCAGAATTTTCTTGAGTCGGCATGCACAAGGTTCATAAATTCCTCGCGCGTTTTTGCCTGGTTGAAAGCCCCGCTGAAATCGCTGGTGGTAGTTATCGAGTTCTGTTTCTCCACCCCGCGCATCTGCATGCACATGTGCTTTGCCTCAACCACCACCATTACTCCGAGCGGATGAAGGGTTTCCTCTATACATTCCTTAATCTGTTGTGTGAGGCGTTCCTGCACTTGCAGGCGGTGCGAGAAGATGTCAACCACGCGTGCAATCTTGCTCAGTCCTGTTATATATCCGTTGGGAATGTAGGCCACATGAGCCTTGCCGTAGAACGGAAGCATGTGGTGTTCGCACATGGAGAAGAAGTCGATGTCTTTCACAATCACCATTTGGTTGTATTTTTCTTCAAACAATGCGTCGGTAAGCACCTTGTGCGGGTCTTGCGAGTAGCCGCGTGTGAGCACCTGCATGGCCTTTGCCACCCGCATGGGAGTTTTTAAAAGCCCTTCACGCGAAGAGTCCTCGCCCAACAGGCCGATTATGCTTTTGTAGTGTTCTGCGAGTTGTTCAAGACCGTCGCGGTATTCTGTTTCTGGGTTCATTTTATGGTTTATGTTGTTGTATGGTGTATATTCTCTTTAAGATGCAGCTTTACAGTGCCGGCAGAAGTCTTCGGCCGGGTCAGTAAGCCACTGTTATTTTCCCGCTCACGATGCATGCATGCATGTAGCCCAGTTTCTGCACCTTTGCCAAAACGGCACTGGCTTCCTGGTAAGTACGGAAATTTCCTATGCGGCATATCCAACGCGGAGAGTAGAAATGCACATATACTGGCTGGTCGGGCAATGCCGCCTTCACTTTGTTTCCGGCTTCCTGGGCATTTATCTTGTCATTGCGCGAGTTGCCGCCGGCAAACACCTGCACTCGATAGCCGTTCACCTTATAGCTGCGGCGCATCATTTTCTTGCGCATGTCTATGCCTTGTGTTTCGGCTTCGTCGGTTTCTTTGCCGTTTTGTGCACCCTCGGCATCACGGTGCACAGGCTCTTCTTTTTTCCTATTTCCGGCTTCTGCCGTGCCATGTTCGGCCTCATGTGGCTTCACCGCCTTCTTTGTCGAGTCGTTGTCATGGCGGTGTGCCGATTCGTTCTTTGCAGCATCGGTATGCTGTTGTGCTGCCGTAGCCTTGTGTGTGGCGGCAGATTGCGTTGCCGAGTGTTGCTGCGGCTGCTGTTTGGCGTTGTTGGCCGATGCCGGATGTTGTGTCCTTGCGCTCACGTCGGCATTGTTCACCAAGTCGTCTATTTCCTTGCTTTGTGTCACGGTGGCGCTTGCATTGCCTTTGCTTTGCTGCAAGTGTTGTGTGAACGATTGCGCCCCGGCCTGCATGGCGAGGCACGTTGCGGCTATTGTTGTGATGACCTTGTGTTTCATTTCGTGTGTGCGTATAGGATTTTTTGTTCTCGACGCGAGACTTTCGGTTGTCCCATAATGAAAAAGAGTGGGCCTACAAGCCGCAAACAGCTTGCATGCCCACTGTGTGATTTGCTTGCAGATTATTTCTTCCAAGCGTCGATGATGCCCTTGAAGTCGGCTGCTTTCAGTGAAGCACCGCCGATGAGGCCGCCGTCGATGTTGGGTTTTGCGAACAGTTCGGGAGCGTTGCTGGCCTTGCAGCTGCCACCGTAGAGGATAGAAGTTTCCTCTGCTGCCTCGTTGCCGTATTTCTCTGCTACGATAGAACGGATGTATGCGAGCATTTCCTCTGCCTGGTCAGAAGTGGCGGTCTTGCCAGTTCCGATTGCCCAAATGGGCTCGTAAGCGAGGATGATGTTCTTCCACTCCTCTGCGCTGAGGTTGAACACGCTTCCTTCGAGTTCGGCCTTCACCACTTCGTTCTGCTTGTTAGCTTCACGCTCTTCGAGAGTCTCGCCGCAGCAGAAGATAACCTTCAAACCGTTTTTCAGTGCGAGCAGAGTCTTCTCTTTCAGTATTTCGGCTGTCTCTCCGTAGTACTGGCGACGCTCAGAGTGGCCAAGTATTACATATTGTGCGCCGGTGCTCTTCACCATCTCGGCCGAAACCTCGCCAGTGTAAGCGCCTTTTTCCTTGTCGGCGCAGTTTTCTGCACCAAGACCCACTACCGATGCGTCGAGCACCTGAGCCACCGAAGCGAGGTGGATGAACGGTGTGCACACAACAACGTCGCAGTTGGGCTTGTCGGCTACGAGTGCCTCGTTGATTTCTTTGGCGAGAGCTACGCCGTCTTGCAGGTTCATATTCATTTTCCAGTTACCTGCTACAATTTTCTTTCTCATTTTTCTTTTTGTTTTAAAGAGTTTGTATATCTTGTTTGAATTTCGTTTCTCCTTTATCCATTTAGTCCATGCCCACAGACGGTCGGCAAGTGTGAGCAGTCCGAGCGGCACGAAGAACAGAGCCAGGACCTTTGCTATTTTCTCCGAAACCGGTTCGTCGTCCATGTGGCCGATGTCGAGTTTTTCGATGCTAGCGGTCAGTTCGGTTTGCTTCGGAAGTTCGTTGTGGCTCCATTTCCTTATCACCTTGCCATCCTTCAAGAGCATCAGTCCGGGATTGCTGCGTATCATTGTGCGCAGTGTTGTCTCATCGGTGATGGCAAACGGATATTCGGCTCCTGTTATGTCACGCCATCGGTTTATGCCTTTCTCGGTGCTTGCGGTGAGACAGTAGAATGGGATGTGCCACTCGGCAGCATATTCATATATCTGGTCGATGTCGCCGAAGTTGCTGTCGTCGGCATTCTCGAGGTGGGGCGAGAGCAGCAGAAACGTATAGCCGGGGTCGTTTACCACCTCTTGCGTTATGTCTTCACCGGTTGTGGCGAGTGTTATCGAGAAATCGTGTATAGGCGGTTCATATCCCTTTTTCGTCTGCACCGTCTTGCTGTCAACAAATTCCCATGTAGAGTCGGGATAGTTTTCGAGCGTGAACTCTTTTGTCACGCCGCCTTTGCGCATTATGAACGTGGTGGCAAATTCAGGTTGTTCTGCCCCGTCGGGTATCTCCATGCCCTTGCGCAGGTCGGCCCCGACATGATAGGGACGGAAGTCGAACACCGGAAGTCGGTAGAGACACGCCATGCTTGTGACGAGAATATACACCGCAGTGTAGTTTATCACGATGCTCTGGTTGCTCTTCGATATTAGCCGCGGCATTGCGAGCGGCCACCACGCCATTGCCGCCGTGCACGCCAAAAGCACTATGTTCTTGGCAAGTGTCTGCGCGTTGGTGAGCGTTATCGCGTCGCCGAAGC
The DNA here is from genome assembly GCA_963654815.1 of Lachnospiraceae bacterium. Taxonomy (GTDB): domain Bacteria; phylum Bacteroidota; class Bacteroidia; order Bacteroidales; family Bacteroidaceae; genus Prevotella. The sequence goes on from CAVKCP010000002.1 coordinate 18,070, forward strand.
AGCCGCAGTCCTTCACCGGGTCGGCAATGTATATCCACACTGTTATGGCGGTCATCACTACCATGAGCGCGGCGAGCACTTTCGACACTACACGCCGCCTTATTGCGAACATCACGAGCACGCCGAGCGTGAACTCAAAGGCCGCGAGTGCCACAGCGCCCCACAGTGTGAGCCAGTCGGGCATATATTCTTGCAGGTGCAGCGCGGCTGCATAGTCCTGCAACTTATATTGCGTGCCCAGCGGGTCGATGCCCTTGACGTAGCCCGACATTATGAATGTAGCCGCCACGACAAGGCGGCACACGTTGACTATTATCGCCTTCAGCGCATTCATTGTGCTTGCTGTTCAGCCAGTTTTATGGCTCCAAACACGGCATAGTTTATTATGTCCATGTAGTTGGAGTCTATTCCCTCCGACACCATAGTGTTGCCGTTAAGGTTTTCTATTTCCTTCACCCGTTCTATTTTCGTGAGTATGAAGTCGGTATAGCTGCTTGTTCTCATTCCGCGCCAAGCCTCGTCGTAGTCGTGGTTCTTGCGTTTCATGAGTTCGAGGGCCTCGTGAGCGAAATGGTCGTAGAGTGCGATTGCCTCGGCGGGAGTTACATCGATGGTGTCTACGAAGCCACGGTCGAGCTGAATGAGCCCCACGATGCCGTAGTTGATGAGTGCTATATATTCGGGACGTATGCCTTCTTCGACAAGTGCCGTGCCCTTTGTTTCGATTGAGCGTATGCGCTTGGCCTTTATGAAGAGCTGGTCGGTGAGCGACGAGGGACGCAGAATGCGCCACGACGCACCGTAGTCGTGAAGTTTCTTTTCAAACAGACTGCGGCATTCCTGCATTACGCCTTTAAACTGTTCTTCTGTTTTTGCAGTATCCATAATCGGGTACAAAAATAGTAATTTCCGCCGAAACGGGCAAGTATATATATAAATAATGTGTAGAGGCAGCTTTTAGCGCGCCCGTGGCATCATTCTGCCTTCTGCCTGAGGCGTATCATTTTCACCACGCCACACATAGCCTCATAGCGTGCCTGCAACGAGTCAACGCGCACTTTGAGCAGGTTTTTGCTGCGCAAATCGGTCTCGTCCTGCCATTTGCGTGTGGTTTCCTGCAGCAGAATGTCGGTGCGGGCCACATCGTCCTGTGCCATTTTCAGCGATGCTTCTTGCCACACTTTCAGTGCCTCGCGGCGCGATGCCACGGCCTTGGGGTAGCGTTCGCGCAAGACAACGATAGAGTCGAGCGTCTCGCGGTAGTTTCCGCTTTGGTAAAGGGCGTTTATTTTGGCGAGCAGAGGCGCGGCCTTCTCGTCGTCGGTCTTGGCGCATCCGGCAATCAGGAGCGCGAGAATTATGATAGACAAATTTTTCATATCGTCGGCAAAATTACACATTTTACGACAGTCGGTCAGCCGCGCCCCGGGCTTTTAATGTTTTTTAATTCTGCCGACAACACAAAAGCACCGCAGCTTTGCGCGGCGGAGCAAAACTGCGGTTTGTCTACATTTATTGTGGCGGCAGAGTGCCGCGAGGCATCAGATGAATATGTATTTCAGCACAAATAGCACGGCAAGCACCCACATTGTGGCGTTCATCTTCTTGATATTGCCGCACAGTGCGTTTATAGCCACATAGCTTATCATTCCGCACAGAATGCCGTCGGAGATGCTATATGCAAGGGGCATCATTATTATTGTTATGAATGCCGGGATAGACTCGGAATAGTCGTCGAGGTCGATGTCCTTTATCGGACTGAGCATGAACAGTCCGACGATGACGAGCACGGGTGCGGTGGCTGCCGCGGGAACGGAGAGGAACACCGGGGCGAAGAACAAGGCCACAGTGAAGCACACCGCCGTGGTGAAGGCCGTGAGCCCCGAACGTCCGCCCTGGGCCACTCCTGACGCGCTTTCAACATAGGTGGTTGTGGTGCTTGTGCCGAAGCATGCGCCTGCCACGGTGGCCACAGCATCGGCCATGAAAGCCTTGTTCAAGCCGTGTATGCGTCCATCTTCGCGCATCATTCCGGCCTTGGTGCACACTCCCACGAGTGTTCCAATGGTGTCGAACATGTCGATGAAGAGGAAGGTGAACACTATCACCACCATGTCGAGCGTGAAGATTTTGTGGAATTCAAACTTGCAGAATATGGGGGCAATGCTTGGCGGCGTATCGACAATGCCGCTGAAGTGCGTAAGTCCCAAGGGTATGCCCACCAGTGTGGTTGCGAGAATGCCGAGAAGCAGTCCGCCGGGCACTTTCCTCACCACGAGCGTGCCGGTAATCAGAAGGCCTATCACGCCGAGCAGTGCAGTGCCTTCGGTGAGCTTTCCTATGCTCACAAACGTGGCTTCGTTGTCAACTATGATGCCGGCATTCTTCAGTCCGACAAAAGCGATGAACAGTCCGATGCCCGCCCCTATGGCGCGTTTCAGCGTGGCAGGTATCGCATCGACGATGAGCGTGCGTATATGCGTCACGGTTAGCAGGATGAACAGGATGCCTTCAATCAATATTGCGGTGAGCGCAAACTGCCAACTGTAGCCCATTGTGAGGCACACGGTGAACACGAAGAAGGCATTGAGCCCCATGCCGGGTGCCAGTCCGAACGGTTTCTTGGCATACAGTGCCATAATGAGCGTGCCCACGATAGCTGCAAGTGCCGTGGCGGTGAACACAGCGTTGGTGTCCATGCCCTGCGATGCGAGGTTGGCAAAGATTGTGGGATTTACCGCGAGGATGTAGGCCATGGTGAGAAAGGTGGTGACACCGGCCATTATCTCGGTGCGGACTTTGTTTTTCGATGGGTCGAAACCAAACAATTTCTGTAGCATGATGTTGTGTAGTGTTTTGTAGATTTATTTTTATGCGTGATGTTTCATGTTATGCGCGGTGCGCGTTCTCAGAAGTCCCACTTCACGCCGAGGCACGGACGGCACTTGAAACCGCCCGTTGACCCGAAGTTGTTGCTGATTTCCACCTCGCCGCCCACACTGAGGTTGTCGCACCCGAAGTGCTGCCCCACGTTATACCACAATTGCGGCTCGGTTGTGAACACAGTCTTTGCCACGTCGGCCGAGCCGTCGGCACGGTAGTCAACGGCGTGTGTTTCCCACCAGAAGTCGGCGAAGCCGTCGAATTTCAAACCTTTCACGCCGAAGATGTCGTTGCACGTCCACACGGCGGTGAACTGCAGGGGCGCGTCTTGGTCGGTGGCTTTTATGGTTTTGTAGAGGGCTTCGAGGGTGAGGGTGTTGCGGTAGGTCTTATCGTGAATGAAATATTCCACACCGAAGAGCCATGCGTTGTTTATGGGATAGTTCTTGGTTATGCCGCCGTTATACTCCACATGCAGGCTCCAGTTCTTCAAGGCCGTGTTCTTCCAAAAATTCAGCGCGCGCGAAATCTCGGTGTAGGTGCCGCCCTGGGCGATGTTCTTGCTCCCTACGACCATTTTGTCGTAGTTGAAATCGTGGTCAACAAAGAAATAGGTGCTGCCCCATTTGTCTTGTTTGAACATTTCGAGCGTGAGCGTGACAAACTTGCGGTCGGAACCGAAATCGTAAAGAATCTGTGCGTTTACCTGTGCCTTGGCCGATTGTGTCACTGCCGACACCATTGCCATCAAGGCAATAAATAATTTCTTCATGTGCGGTTTAATTGAATTTTGGTTGCGTAGTTCGTGGTTCGTTTGCCGTGCGGCGGCATCCATTTGGCCACCGAGAGCGATGTGACAACAAAGATAGGAATTTTTCCGCACAATATGCCGCCTTGGCGACAATGTTTTGCTCCGCACACTACAATTTCATCGGTTCACCGTCACCACATGTAGCCAGAGATGCAGACTGGCGCTCGCATTTTAACTTAAAAGTGCAAGTTTTTAGCAGACATTTACATTCATTAACCCCAACAATCGTATCCTCGCGCTTCACCGTCTTTCTGTCTGCGAATACGAGCATTCTCGCACCGCAGTCGTAATACCATTGACATTCAAACGAATACATAATTATCCATAGTCATTCCATACATTTTTACGTTAAAATTTACCCCTATTTTTACTGCAAACAAGGCTTGTTTGCAGCAAAACAAAGCGTTGCCCGCACTGAAACCAAGGTTTGTTTGCAACGCGACTAAGGCTTGTTTGCCCTGCGGAGAAGCCTTCATCAGCAAAAAACGCCTGGTTGCCGGAGTGGAAAAAGGCTTTTTCATGCGCCACCGCCACCTAATTTGCGTGTTTCATGCGAACTTTTTCGGTATGCCAACAAAGCCGCGATTTAGTTAAATATTTTAACTATCAGCACCCGTTTCCGCACTTCGCCTGCATAATAGCATAAAGAAAGAGCACTGTTTTACCCACATAATTTTAGAATTTGCACATTGTTGCCGCATTTTAATTTGCAACAGTAAGTTTTTTATGTCGGCACATTACATTTTCCCACAAAATACTTGTGAAGAATGTGACAAATGACTATCTTTGCCGAGAATTATAGTGGCCACGATTATCGCCTTAGGGCAATCATTTGTCAACCACACACTATATTTTCCATATCAGATTGTACTGTGTGCGCACCCAGCACATGTATCATTTGCCACGAGCAGCAATTTGATGCAAGAAAACGCCCCATGCACGAAACGAAAGATTAAGTCATAAAAACAAACGCTTATGAAAAAAACTTTACATGCCATTCTGTTGGCAACTGTTTTTGCTCTGCCTACCGGAGCTTTTGCCAACGATGACAATCCAGTGTCGCATCAGATGAACATTGGCATAGCCGCACCTTCGGGCGGACCGCGCTATGCATCGTGGGTTGACGGCAGCATGCCTTGCCCGTCGAACACAATCCACGCCGAGGCCATCGACATTTCGGTAAAGGGCAACAAAGGCATTGCCAAGTCGGACATGAGCCTGACGTCATACAACGGCCGCTACATGCGCTGCCAGGCGTTCATGTATTTCAACGGCAACTCCAACCCCATTGAAGGCATCGTGGTGCACGGCGCATTCATGAACAGCAGCTACACCTGCGACAGCGTGTCGTGTCTGGGCCGTCTCGAACTTGACAACTATGTGCCCACAAAGCCTCTGCGCATGGGCGTGGCATTCTATGAGAACAAAAACGGAAGCCCCGGCAAGGAGGTTTACAAGGAAGAAATCGACGTGTATGGCGAGAAATCGAACGGTACGCTGGGTGAAGCCGACCACGGCGAAGAGGTTGTTCCGGCCTACAAGTTCACCCTCAACTTCAAGGAGCCGGTGCGCCTTGAAAACGGATTTGTGAGCGTTTACGCTGCCGACACGGGCGAGAAATACAACACGGCATTCTCACTCGTGCACGATGCCAACGTGTCGGAGAGCGGACTGTTGCGTGCCTATTTCGAAGACTCCAGCGACCCGATTGAATATTCGGGCTGTTTCAACTACTGTATGCTTGGCGACGCATCGAAACCGCTTGCCAGCAAAGGTCTGAAATTCCTGCGCGTGCTGAGCCCTTCGGCAACAGAACACGGCAAATATGCCAAAGTGCAGGTGGAAATAAGCAACTATGGTTCGTCTGACGTGAAGGATGCCACCCTGCAACTCTACGAAGACGACAACCTGCTGGCCGAAGAAAAGATTGACGAAACCATTTATTCGGGCACCACATATAAATATACGTTCAAGAAACGCATCGACTGTTCGGCCGAAGGAACCCACGACTTCAGCATCGAGAACGTCACACCCGGCGACGACCTCTATGCTGCACGGGCAATAACATTCTCTACGACCAACAACGGAGGCGACTGCGAGTCGCGCAGCACCTACACCGCCCAATACAAATACATTACGTCGGTGGACATAGGCAGCATACACAAGGAAAGCAGCTGGAGCCAGTATTCTGACTACCGCAACATGAAAACCGACATTAAGCCGGGCGAGACACTCACCCTGAACGTGGAGAAAATGGCCAACAACGGCGACTACCTGAAAGTGTGGGTCGACTGGAACGGCAACGGATCGTTCGACGACACGGGCGAGCTCATGGGCTACATCACACGCAGCACGCTCGACATCAAGATACCCGACAACGCTCAGGCCACCGCAGGCGAGAAGACTATGCGCATCGTGGTGAGCAACAAGGACGTGTCGCCGTGCGAAATCTACACCTTCGGCGAAACCGAGGACTACACGCTCAACGTGGTGCGCCCCGACAACTCACCGGCAATTGTCACCGACACCAAGGAGTTTGACCTCGACGAAACGGTGTTTGAGAACAACAAGCGCACGCTCGGTATTTCAAACGAAGGCGATGCCGAGCTTAATGCCAACTACTCTGTGGCCTACCAACTGCCGTTCTCGCCCGACGTAACACCCATTTACAAGGCTCCGGCAATAGGCCGCTCCGAGGCTCCGGCAATAAGCTACGCACAGGCACAGAGCGCAACTGCACAGAGAAAGCCTGCCGAAACCAGCGGCGACCCGCTCGTGCTCACCTACAGCGACGACTATTCTGGCTACACGGGAAGCGACAACGTTTATGTGAACTACGCCCATTTCTATCCCGGAAGCACATTGAAGAGCATCGAGGGAATGAAGATTTCGTCGATCGACGTGTACATCTCGTCGGCAGCACGCAAGTCGCTTGTGGCTGTGTGGAAGGGCGCTGGCGTGCAGTATATGAACGGTGAAGCCATAACCAAGCAGCAGTTCACTCCGGTGGAGAACTCCTGGAACCACATAGAACTTGAAAATCCCGTTACATTGGGCGATGAAGACCTCTTCATTGGATGCGCTCTCGAAGGCTGCAAAAACATCAACGACCTCGTGGGCATCGACCGCGGACCGGCAGTGATAGGCTACGGCGACCTCATCTGCATCGAGAACAACAACTACTGGTGGTCGCTTGCCGACCTGGGCTACGATGCCAACGTGCTCATTCGCGCCAACGTCACCGGACAGCGCACTCCTGCCGTGAGCTGGCTCAACATCGACAAGACATCCGACAACGTTGCAGCAGGCAGCAAATCGCAGCTCAACCTTACTGTCGATGCCGACAAACTGGGCGGCACTGTCTACGATGCCGTTATCAAGATTGCATCCAACGACCAGCTCGCTCCGTCGATCAAGATACCCGTCTACCTCGACCTCAACAACACACCTTCGGGCATTAAAGTGCTGAAAAGCGACACCAAGTCGAAATTCCACGTTACAGCCGACCGCCGCATCGTGCTCGACACCGACAGCCATGTGGCCTACATCGCTCTCTACACCGTTGACGGACAGCAGGTGGAAATGCGCTTCGACACCAACGCCGTGAGTGCTTCGAGCCTGAAACCGGGCGTGTATGTGGCCAAGGCCGTGCTCGACGACGAGACTGTTGAAACCGCATCGGTAAGAATCAAATAAACAAAACAATACATAAAAACACACGCTCCGCCGCACTCGGACACAACACGAGGCGGCGGAGCTTTAAAAAACAAAACGCTTATGAAATTGAAATCTTTACTTTTCACCGCCGCATTGGCAATGACTGGCATTGGCGCACAGGCGCAGTATGTAATAGAAGACGACCTGCCGGTGCCCACAACCGAGAAGCCCTCATCGGTAAGCGAATACGGATTCTATGCCAACTGGACTCCCGTAACGGGCGATATTGGCAGCGCTATCGGCTACTATGTGCGCGCTTATGTTGCCATGCAGGCAAAAGAGGACGGACAGAAATTCTATCTTCTCAACACCGATTTCAGCTATCTCAAATCTTCGGGCACTGAAGAAAAACCCGATAACCCCATAAGCAAATCCAACAATTTCTTGCAAGGCAATCTTTCTGCCCCGCAGCGCGCAGGTTGGACAACAATCAACCGCGCAGGCGTTGACGGCGAACTTTGCCTCAACGGCGCATACAACTGGACCATTGCCAATGCCGCTTTGCTCTATGCCATCTCCGACCTGAGAAACGGCGACGGCGACGTGCACTTCAAATTCCGCATCAAGGGCGACGGCATCGCAAAGAACTTCACGGTGCAGCTGCGCAACACCGACACCTTCCCCAACGAGGTGCTCGACCGCAAAGACATCTCGCTCACCACTGAATGGCAGGACGTGGAGTTTGTGCTGAAAGGCGGAATGGAGCACAGCGACATCCTCATGATGGGCAACGAAATGGGCAACGATAGCGCAATGTTCTACTTCATCGACGATTTGCAGATATGGCAGGAGCTCAAGAAGGGCGAGGTTTCGCGCGCTCTCTACCATGACGAGTTCGTGAAAGACGACATCGAAGCCTATCATCTGTATATCTCTACCGACGAACTGGGCGAGAACGAGAGCTATGCCTACTCTGTAAGCACCTACGACTACAACGGCATCAGCAAGGAGTCTGACATCCGCTACCTCGACACCAGCATAAATACCGGCATCAAGGGCATCCAGTCTGACGGCACATCGGCAGTAGATGCTACCACTCCCGTCACCGTATACAACCTGCAGGGCGCAGTGGTTGCACGCGGCACAGCCGGCAATGCACCGTCGCTGCCCTCGAAGGGAGCCTACATCGTGAAGACGGGCGACAAGGCCCGCAAGATTGTGAGCAAGTAAACACACATATCTTAAAGCATGCAGAGTGCCGTGTCCTGGCCAGGACACGGCACTCTTTTGGTGTATGGCTGCGGCAAAAAAGCCGCCGGCATCGCCAAAATGTCAAAAAAAACGCGTAATTTTGCAGTCCGCCAGCAAGTCACGCACCGATTTGCGGCACCGGTTTTAGGAAACAGAATCACGATGAAATTATACTCAGATGCCGAACTGGCAGAAATTCTTGACAAAGACATATTCCATAAAATAGGCGATGCCGCCGACTCTCTCGGCGTGGAATGCTATGTGGTGGGCGGCTATGTGCGCGACATCTTCCTCGAACGACCGTCTAACGACATCGACGTGGTGGTTGTAGGAAGCGGCATTCAGGTGGCCGACGCACTGCGCAAGACGCTCGGCCGAAAGGCACACATATCGGTGTTCCGCAACTTCGGCACCGCACAGGTGAAATACAAAGGCATTGAAGTGGAGTTTGTGGGGGCTCGCCGCGAGAGCTACACGCACGACTCACGCAAGCCAATAGTGGAAGACGGCACTCTTGAAGACGACCAGAACCGCCGCGACTTCACCATAAACGCCATGGCAATATGCCTCAACAAAGAACGGTTTGGCGAACTTGTCGATCCGTTCGACGGCATCTACGACCTTGAAGACGGCATCATACGCACCCCACTCGACCCCGACATAACATTCAGCGACGACCCGCTGCGCATGATGCGGTGCGTGCGCTTCTCGGCGCAGCTGCGCTTCATGATAGACGACGAGACCTTCGACGCACTCGGACGCAACGCCGAACGGATAAAGATTATAAGCGGCGAGCGCATAGCCGACGAACTGAACAAGATTATGCTCACGCCCCAACCAAGCCGTGGACTGGCCGAACTGCAACGCTGCGGACTGCTGCAGCTCATCATACCCGAACTTGCTGCACTCGACATCGTGGAGACACGCAACGGCCGCGCACACAAGAACAACTTCTACCACACGCTTGAAGTGGTTGACAACGTGGCCCTGCACAGCGACAACCTATGGCTGCGTTGGGCGGCACTGCTGCACGATGTGGGCAAGACAAAGAGCAAACGGTGGGAGCCTTCGGTGGGGTGGACATTCCACAACCACAACTTTCTAGGCGCAAAAATGGTGCCCGAAATGTTCCGCCGCCTGAAACTTCCGCTCGACATGAAGATGAAATATGTGCAGAAACTCGTGGATTTGCACATGCGCCCCATAGCCATTGCCGACGAGGAAGTGACCGACTCGGCAGTGCGCAGGCTTATGAACGATGCCGGCGACGACATCGACGACCTGATGACACTGTGCGAGGCCGACATAACAAGCAAGAACGAGGTGCGCAAGAAACGCTTCCGCGAGAATTTCCGCGTGGTGCGCGAGAAGCTCACCGACCTGAAAGAGCGCGACTACAAACGGCTTCTGCAACCCGTAATCGACGGCAACGAGATTATGGAGATGTTCGGTTTGCAGCCCTGCCGCGAGGTGGGCATACTGAAACAGACACTTAAAGATGCCGTGCTCGACAACCGCGTTCCCAACGAGCGCGAACCGCTCATGACACTGCTCATGCTGAAAGCCGCCGAAATGGGGCTTGAAACAAACAGTTGACGACATCTTATAAACGCTATGTAGAAAGGAGCATTTCACCCCTAAGGAGAGATGCTCCTTTTCAATATATGCCAACAATGTGAAGCAGCCATGCACACACGGCAAAACATAATGCCCACACAAGAAAACGACACACCGCCTACAAGGCGCACAACGATTGTGTGCAGGCACACAATATAGAGTTGCAAAAAAAACAAAAAGGCAGAACAAAAGTTGTTAATTGTTGGTTTCTTTTGTTTCACATTATAATTAATGTTATTAATTTTGCAGCCGAAAACTTGTTTATTTAAATGAGTTTTCTCGACATAAGGCAATTCAGCGACGATACAAGCAAAAATGCAAAATATATTGTAAGAACTAAAATCGATAATTTAGTAGTATTAGGTATGAAAAAAACGAAAATCTTTTTGGTAGCGGCTTTGGCTGTAGTGCTCGCCTCATGTGGTGGCGGCAAGAGCGGTGGCAAACCCGATTTCGGTGATAACGAATATGCCGTCCGTACAATCGAGGCACAGAGTGCCGACTTGCAGACAACCTACCCGGCAACAATCAAAGGTATGCAGGATGTTGAAATCCGTCCGAAAGTGTCGGGATTTATCACAAAACTCTGCGTGAAGGAAGGTCAGACCGTGAAGGCCGGACAGCTCCTTTTCGTCATCGACAACGTGACCTACGCAGCAGCAGTGCGTCAGGCAAAGGCCGCAGTCAACTCGGCCAAGGCACAACTCAACACTGCACGTCTTACTTACAACAACTCTGAGAAACTTTTCAAGAACAACGTTATAGGTTCTTACGAGCTTCAGTCGGCCAAAAACTCACTTGAAGCAGCTGCCGCAGCAGTGGCACAGGCCGAGGCTGCATACGTGTCTGCAAAGCAGAACCTGGATTTCTGTTATGTGACAAGCCCTGCCAACGGTGTCATCGGCGACCTGCCCTACCGCGTGGGAGCACTCGTGAGCGCATCGAGCCAGCAGGCTCTCACCACCGTTTCGAACATAAGCACTATGCAGGTGTATTTCTCGATGACCGAGAAAGACCTTCTTGAAATGACAAAAACGGCCGGTGGACTGCACACCGCTATCAACGATTTCCCGGCAGTGAAGCTGAAACTCGCCGACGGAACGATATACAACCAGCCCGGACGCGTGGCTACCGTGAGCGGAGTAATCGATGCCACGACCGGTTCGGTGTCTATGCGCGCCGACTTCCCCAACCCCGACCACTTGCTCAAGAGCGGCGGTTCTGGTTCGGTGGTAGTGCCCCACATCAGCAACTCGGCCGTAATCATCCCGCAGGATGCAGTGTCGCAGGTGCAGGACAAGTATTTCGTGTATGTCGTGGGCAAGGACAACAAGGTTAAATACACCTCTGTAACTGTCAACAGCAACAACGACGGCAAGAACTATATCATCGACAGCGGACTCCGCGTAGGCGACCGTATCGTTGTGAACGGCATCTCTTCACTCACCGACGGTCAGGAGATAAAGCCCGTAACTGAGGCACAGTATCAGGAGAAACTCAAGAAAACAGAGCAGATGGGAGCCGACCAGAGCGACCTCAGCAAGCTCAAGAAGGATTTCGGTAAATAACAAAAGAGACAGTAAATGAAATTAGATAACTTTATAAAGCGTCCGGTGCTGTCCACCGTGATATCGATTCTCATCGTTATCCTCGGTGTGCTCGGACTCGTGTCACTGCCTATCGAGCAGTACCCGAACATTGCTCCGCCTACCATCATGGTGCGTGCATCTTACACGGGAGCCAATGCACAGACTGTGCTAAACTCTGTTCTCGTGCCGCTTGAAGAGCAAATCAACGGTGTGGAAGGCATGACCTACATGACTTCAAGTGCCACCAACGACGGTTCTGCATCAATTACCGTATATTTCAAGCAGGGAATGGATGCCGACATGTGCCAGGTGAACGTTCAGAACCGTGTTTCGCAGGCTTCGGCACTGCTTCCGGCCGAGGTAACAAAGGCCGGTGTGACCGTGATGAAACGCCAGTCGTCAACGGTTATTCTGTTTGGTCTTACCGCAGAAGACGACCGCTACGACGACCAGTTCCTTGCCAACTACGCCAACATCAACGTAGTTCCGGCCATCAAGCGTGTAAACGGTGTGGGTGAGTGCCAGTGCTTCTCACAGAAAGACTACACCATGCGTCTGTGGATCGACCCTGTGCGCATGAAGAACTACGGTTTGATGCCGAGCGACCTCACCGGCGTTCTGTCGCAGCAGAACATCGAAGCAGCCCCGGGTTCGGTGGGAGAGAATAGCGACAACCAGTATGAATACACGCTCCGTTACCGTGGTCGCCTGCAAACTCCCGAGGAGTTCGGCGACATGATTATAAAGTCAACAACCGACGGACAGACAATACGCGTAAAAGACGTGGCCCGCGTGGAGATGGGTTCGCTTTCATATTCAGTGGAATCAAAACTCAACGGCAAGCCTTCTGTTACCATGATGGTGACACAGACAGCCGGTTCAAACGCCACAGAGATTGCAAGCAACATCAAGAAACTGCTTAAAGAGCAGGAAACGACGCTTCCCCCGGGAGTGCATTTCGACGTGATGCAGGACGTGACAGAGTTCCTCTTCGCCTCAATCGAAGACCTTATCAAGACTCTTGTCGAGGCATTCATCCTCGTGTTCATCGTTGTTTACGTGTTCTTGCAGGACTGGCGTTCAACGCTTATCCCGCTCATTGCCGTACCGGTATCACTCATCGGAACGTTCTTCTTCCTTTATGTGTTCGGCTTCTCGCTCAACCTCCTCACGCTTGCAGCACTTGTGCTCGCCATTGCCATTGTGGTTGACGATGCCATTGTGGTGGTAGAGGCCGTGCATGCTAAGCTCGACCTCGGTTACAAGTCGGCACGAACGGCATCTATCGACGCCATGAACGAAATCTCGGGAGCTATCATCTCCATCACGCTCGTAATGGCATCGGTGTTCATCCCCGTGTCGTTCATCGGCGGAACATCAGGTACATTCTACCGTGAGTTCGGTATCACCATGGCCATCTCGATCATTATCTCCGCGCTCAACGCCTTGACTCTCTCGCCGGCACTGTGTGCCATTCTTCTGAAACCGAAGAATGAGGACGGCAGCGACCGCAAGATGACTTTCATTGACCGTTTCCATGCATCGTTCAACGCGGCTTACGGCAAGGTGCAGGACAAATACCGCAACGGCGTGCGCCGCATTGTCGAGCGTCCGATAATAGCCATTGGCAGTGTCGTTCTCGGCATAGCTGTAATGGCAGTACTTGCCATGAACACCAAATCGGGCCTCGTTCCCGACGAAGATACCGGCACTGTTTTCTGTACGGTATCGACACCTCCGGGCACATCAATGAAGAAAACCGGCGAGGTAATGGACCAGGTTGACCGAATGCTCGCAACCAATCCGGCCATACAGAGCCGCATGCGCATCATGGGTTACAACTTCATTGCAGGACAGGGATCAAACCAGGGTACGTTCATCATCAAGCTGAAGACCTTCGAGGAACGCCAGAAGATGGAGGGACCGCTGAAATATCTCGGTGTGCACAACCTCGGTTCGACTATGGTTCTCGGCATGATTTACAAGCAGACTGCCGCCATCAAGGGCGCACAGATACTTGCTTTCCAGCCGCCTATGGTGCAAGGTTTCTCGGCAACCAACGGTCTTACCTTCTCAATGCAGGACCGCACGGGTGGCGATGTGAACAAGTTCTTCGAGGTGACACAGAAGTTCCTCACCGAACTCAACAAGCGTCCTGAGGTGAGCAACGCCATGACTTCATACAACGCCAAGTATCCTCAGTACAAGATCGACGTTGATGTGGCAAAATGCAAGCAGAGCGGCATCGACCCATCGACTGTCCTCACCACCATGCAGGGATATTACGGCGGTATGTACGCATCCAACTTCAATGCCTACGGTAAGCTCTACCGTGTGTACATCCAAGCTCCGCAGGAGGCACGCGCCGACCTTAAGAGCCTGAGCAACGTGTATGTGCGCACATCGTCGGGCGAGATGGCCCCCATACAGGAGTATGTTTCGTTGAGCCGCGTGTACGGTCCGCAGGAAATCGACCGCTTCAACCTCTTCACGTCAATCAATGTCAACGCCTCACCGGCAGACGGCTATGCCACCGGCGATGCCATAAAGGCTATCTCGGAAGTTGCAAAAACCACCCTGCCCACGGGCTACACCTACGAATATTCGGGTCTGACTCGTTCGGAGCAGGAGTCGAGCAACTCCACGATGATAATCTTCGTGCTCTGTCTCACGTTTGTCTACCTCATCCTTTCGGCACAGTATGAGAGCTATGTATTGCCTCTGTCGGTAATTCTCTCCATTCCGTTCGGTCTGGCAGGAGCATTCCTCTTCACCAACATCTTCGGAAAGAACAACGACATCTACATGCAGATTGCACTCATCATGCTTATGGGACTTCTTGCCAAGAACGCCATCCTTATCGTGCAGTTCGCCCTTGAACGCCGCCACACGGGTATGGCAATATCATGGTCGGCAGTGCTCGGTGCCACGGCACGTCTGCGTCCTATCCTCATGACCTCGCTCGCCATGATCATCGGACTGTTGCCTATGCTTATGCCATGGGGTGTGGGCTACAACGGCAATATGACCCTCGGCGCAGCTGCAATCGGCGGTATGTTGATAGGTATGCTTTGCCAGATTATGATTGTTCCGGCACTGTTCTACATATTCCAGACTCTCCAAGAGAAGATCAAGCCTATCGAGTTTGAAGGCGACTCGGCCAATGTGGATACCGAGATAAAGCAATACACCAACCCGTATGTGGCAGGTGCGCTTCAAGAGCAGATAGACAAGAACTCCAAATAACAATACAAGATGAAAATCAAAAAGACAATACTTTTCGCCTCTGCATCGTTGCTGATGACCAGTTGCGGAATATATACAAAATATGAGCGGCCCGACGTGAACACCAAGGGGCTTGTGCGCGACGTGACAGTAGCCACCGACACACTCGCCGTTAACGACACTACGAGCTTCGGCAACCTTCCCTGGCGCAGCGTGTTCACCGACCCTCAGCTGCAGAACCTCATCGACACGGCACTCGTGCACAACACCAATATGCTCAATGCCGCACTCAATGTGAAGATGGTGGAGGCTCAGCTCATGGCGGCAAAACTTGCATTCCTGCCGTCGTTCACGTTCTCGCCGCAGGGAACAATATCGTCGTGGGACGGCAACAAGGCCACAAAAACCTATCAGTTGCCCATTAGTGCAAGCTGGAGCATCGACCTTTTCGGCAACCTACTCAACCAGAAGCGTTCGTCGCAGATGGCTCTTCTTGCCACCAAAGACTACCAGCTTGTGGTGCAGACAAAGCTCGTGTCGAATGTTGCCAACATGTACTACACCCTTCTTATGCTCGACAAGCAGCTTGAAGTGGTGAACAACATGGCCACGCTCACCAAGGAAACTTGGGACATAATGAAGATACAGAAAGACCTTGGACGCACCCGCGAGACTTCGGTTCAGAGTGCCGAGAGCAACTACTACTCAGTGCTTGCGCAGGCAACCGACCTGAAACGCCAGATACGCGAAACCGAAAACTCGCTATCTCTGCTTCTCGGCCAGTCGGCACAAACCATTAGCCGTGGCACGTTCGAGGGTCAGTCGCTTCCCGCCGAGTTCAGCACCGGCATCGGTTTGCAGATGCTCAACAACCGTCCCGACGTGCATTACGCCGAGATGTCGCTTGCACAGTGCTTCTACGATGTCAACACTGCACGCTCGCGCTTCTATCCCAGCATCACGATAAGCGGTTCGGGCACGTTCACCAACAGCTCGGGCATGGGCATCGTCAACCCCGGCAAATGGCTTCTGTCGGCTGTCGGCAGTCTGGTGCAGCCCATTTTCGCCAAGGGACAGCTCATAGCCGGCCTGAAAGTGGCAAAGGCACAGGAAGAACAGGCATACAACACATGGCAGAACGCCGTGCTCTCGGCCGGTTCAGAAGTGTCCAACGCCCTTGTGCTCTACAACTCTTCGGCCGAGAAGAGCGAGCTGGAAGCAAAGCAAGTGGAAAGTCTGAAGAAGAACGTGGAGTACACCAAGATGCTGTTCAACGACGGATCGTCAACCTATCTTGAAGTAATCACCGCCCAGCAGAGCCTGCTCAACGCCGAGCTCTCAAAGGTGGCCGACGACTTCTACAAGATGCAGGCAGTGGTGAACCTTTACTACGCACTCGGCGGAGGACGGTATTGATTGTGCGGTTGCGGCGGCATTCCGCCGCAACCATGCAACAACTTTAACCCAACAATATTAAAACACGAAATTATGATAAGCGAAAAAGCATACGTTGACCCGAAAGCTAAGATAGGGAAAAACGTGACTATATATCCTTTCGCCTATATCGAGGGCGACGTGGAAATCGGCGACGACTGCGTTATCTACCCCTATGTGAGCATCCTCAACGGTACGCGCATGGGTCGCGGCAACAAAGTCTACCAGAACACCGTACTCGGTGCCGAGCCGCAGGACTTCAACTTCACGGGCGACGCAACCCGCCTCGTGATAGGCAACGAGAACATATTCCGCGAGAACGTGGTAATCAACCGTGCCACATTCAGCGATGGTGAGACCCGCATAGGCGACCGCAACTTCTTCATGGAGGGCGTGCACATATCGCACGACACCAAAGTGGGCGACTATGTAACATTCGGTTACGGCACAAAGATTGCCGGCGACTGCGACATACACAGTGCAGCAATCTTCTCGTCGGGCGTGATTGTCAACTCAAACGTGCGCATCGGCGGTGCATCAATGGTAACGGGCGGTGTGCGCATAAGCCGCGACGTGCCTCCGTTCATCGTAGCAACCGACAACCCAGTGCGCTACGCAGGAGTCAACGAAACGCTCCTCAAGTCGTCGAACACATCCGACAAGATTATAAGCCATATAGCCAATGCCTATCGACTTGTATTCCACGGACAGACAAGCGTGTTCGATGCAGTGATGCAAATAAAGGAACAGGTGCCAGAAGGAAAGGAAATCAACGCAATAATTGATTTCATAAACGGCACAAAACTCGGTATTATAGGAAAGGTGTAAGACACCAATTCATACCTTTTATATATTAGTGTTGTTATTGAGCGGTGCGGCAGACGTGGTGTCTCCTGCACCGCTATATTTTTATATTGGTGTCAGATAAAAACAAGTTTTCATGCAACGGGACATCGAAGACATCCAATATGCATAACGACCGATGAATTATTTCGAATCTACGGATGCGAAACTTCGCTCGTCATCATCGCCCTCGATGATAACAAACACAATAGACGTCAAACCCGCCAGCGGCTATACACTCTCGGGAAGCCCCTCAGCAGTGTCCGACTCGATAAACATTGTGTCGTCCATTTCGGCGAGCGACTTCTTTTTCTTGTTTTCCTTTGCACCGGCTTTTATAAGGTTGCGTGCGGCAGTGATGATGCTCGGGCCGCTGTCGGCGGTAGTTATCTTGAGCTTCGCCATTTTCTTTATCGTGTCGTTCATGCTCGACTCCACGTCGATGAAGCGCACGCCGAAATCCTGCACCCGCTCCACCACGGTGTTGGCAGCATCCATCATGGTCTGCTGGTTTTTGAGTTGCTTCACCTGAGTCCACATCATTTCAAGCACACGCAGGTTCATATACATCGTCTGTGGGCCAAGTATCATCACTCCTTCGTCGTAAGCCTCACGCCACAGCGTGCTGTCGTTGAGCAGGGCGAGGTTGAGCGCTCCCTCAATGGGCACATACATAATGGCGAAATTCAGCTTGTTGTAGCCGCCTGGCAAATAGCGTGTGTAGTCTTTTCTGGCGAGCCTCTTCACCTGAGCCCTCACGCTTGCGATGTGTTCTTTCAGATGTTCGCTCTTCATCGGGTCGCCGTCGTCGGTGTTCATATACCGTTCATATGCCGTAAGCGACATTTTCGAGTCGACAACGACATGGCGGTTGTTGGGGAAATGCAGAATGAAATCGGGTACAAGTCCCTTTCCGTCGTCGCCTTTTGCCTGCCGTCCGGCCTTGTCTTTGAGTGTTTCCTGCGTGTCAAACTGTTCACCTTCGTGCAGTTCAAGGTCTTCAAGAAGCTGCTTGAGTTTAAGTTCGCCGAAATTTCCCTGTATCTTCACCTCTCCGGTGAGTGCCCTTGTTAGGCGGTCGGCAGTTTCGCCAAGCTCGGCACTCTTCTGCATGTTAATCTTTATAGTTTCGTCAAGCCGCGCGAGAGCCTCGTTTTGCTGTTCTTTCGATTTATCAAAGGCTTCGCGCATCGATTTCAGACTCTCCTGCAGCGGGTCGATTATCTTCGAAACCTGCTCACGGTTGCGTTCGCCAAGTTCATCCTGACGACGCTTTAGAATTTCCTCTGAGGTTGTCTGCATCTGCTCTTTTATTAGCTTCATCTGACTGTCAACCTGCTCGCGGTTCATCTGTTTAAGAGCCTCTATCTGCTTTTCGTTACCTTCCTTTGTCTGGTTCAGTTGCCGCTCGTGCGCCGCTTTCAGTTCGGCAATCTGCGTTTCATAGGCCATGCGCATATTGTCTATGGCATCAGCGTTGCGTTTTGCTTCGGTGCGCCGATACTCAGCCGCTTCTTCCTGCTGCTTTTTCTGGTTAGTTTCCATTTCCTGCCGCAATTCGGCGAGCTGCTTGTCGTGTGTCTGCTGCAACTCGGCTACGCGCTGTGCTGCACGTTCGCGCTCGCCGCGCAAGGCTTCCT
The DNA here is from genome assembly GCA_963654815.1 of Lachnospiraceae bacterium. Classification (GTDB taxonomy): domain Bacteria; phylum Bacteroidota; class Bacteroidia; order Bacteroidales; family Bacteroidaceae; genus Prevotella. Next base: position 37,020 of record CAVKCP010000002.1, read on the forward strand.
CGCCATCGTTTTTCAGCTGGGCAAGCTGGCGCGCGGCCTCGGTTTTCTGCGCATCAAGCTGATCGCGATAGTTGTCGGCATTGGTTTTCTGCACGTCGCGTTCGGCAGTAAGAGCCGTAACCTGATTTATATAAGTGCCAATCTGCCGCGTCTGTTCCTCGTTTTTCCCGGTGAGTTCATCCACACGCGCCTGCAAACTGTCGGCCAAAGCGGCCTTTTCGGCATAGCCATGCCGTCCTCTTCCGCCGAGATAAAGACCCAAAAACAAGGCGGCTGCAAACACCGCCACTACAATAATATATGTCGCCATAGATTAACTTTTTTATTTTTCAATATCAAAACCAAGCTGAAACACGGCAAGCAAGCCTCTGCCATGCCGCATCGCAGCATGAATACAAATGTAGGAAAAACTTTTCAATTGCATGCCCAACGGCACATTGTTTTTTAAATCCGACTGCAACACGCACGCACGGCAAATGCTACACGCATGTGCGTCAAATGCTACACGCCAGAAACAAGCCTTGTTGAGCGACAGAACACGTCCCCATTGCCTTGCAACCATAGCCCGCACGCGATTTCACAACACTCTGTGTGGCAACCTAAATTGCACTATGCCTTTAAAAACAACACACGGCAACATTGTCTTCGGAAGGAATAAAACATAAGCTATCGACAGGTTTTCTCAAAAATTATTTGTATTTTTGCCGCGCCTCACGGGCAGTGACGGGGCAGAAGCAACACGCCGTCTCGTCCTGACAAGCACCCGTGGGCAACACAAGACGGCTGGCGCATCCACTCCGGCACGCCCGGAATGTAAAGGCATTGCGCCGCCGCAAGAAAGACTAATATACCGAAACAATCATGAAAAGAAAAAAAAGAATCTTCATCAAAGACTGGATCAAGCTGCACCCCTACACCGTACAGGACTCCACCGACCAATATTACACGGCTCTTGCCAACCGCATCTACGATGTCATCTACGGCACGGAATATGGCGACAAGCTCAAAAAAAGCGACGACATTCTGTATGTAAGTCTGTGCCTCGCTGCATGGTTTGAAGATGTCGTGTCGCAAACCGGCATCTGGACGGCCTTCACCGCCGAAAGCAAACGACGCTATGGCAAGCACATACCATTCTATTCCGACGAAGCCACCTACGTCAACGGCGAGCCCAATCTGGCCGATGTGAAGTTCATCTTGTGGAATTATCTTCAGCAAAAGGAGTTTGACAACGTTTTCGTCGCACCCGACCTTGACGGTCTTGACGACGTGGCGCAAAAGGTATATGAGATTATCGACGGCGAATATGAAACCGCACCCGAGAACGAGCGCATGTTTGATTTCATCGCGAAAAACCACGACGGCGACGACGACTTCTACACCTACCGCGACGTGCTTAAATGGTTCCACTTCTGCTGCTACGTCAATGTGTCGAATGCGCAGCAGTTCAGAAAACAAGTGGAGAGCACCTTGGCAAGTGCAGGACGCAACGCCGTAAACACAAACCTCATAATCTATGGTGTGGAAACCAACGAGATAGTCACAAGGCGCAACGCATTGCTCGCGCTCACCACCCCCGAGTGGATGGCTCTCATAGCACGTCAGCACGAAGATCGCAAGACGTGGGCCGAGGCCAAGAACTACGGGCCAAGCTATTTCACGATAGAAAAAGAAGACAATAAATACCTGTATCTCAAAGACCTCGTTACCGAAGAGGGCGGACTGAAGTTCCGCAAGGACTCAGTGCAGATTAATGATTTCTCGGCACTAATTAAAAACCAGACCCCGATATTCCTCAGTCTGTTCTGGTTTGGCGACAGCTATTGGCAGAACGGCATAATGGCCGACGTGGAAAGCGGCGAGAAGACCGAAGCCGCAATTGCCGAAGAGCGCAATAAGAGGGAGCACACCGACGAACGCGCAGTGTATGAAAAATTCAAGAAGGCCACCGGCGGCAAATGGTATGCCCTTTTTGAGGAGAACGAACAATTGTCTGATTTCTTCACAAAGAAAATGGGCATAAACGAGTCGAAAGACTGCCCTCTGCCCGCAAAACCGAAGGAAGCACGCGGAATAGCAGTCTTCGCCACACCTGACGGCGGTCTGAACATACTCTACGGTCTCACTCCTTGCATAAAAACCGACGACAATCCTACATACGACAAGGAGTTTGCCGAGGAAAACGCCTTCAAGTTCTTCATCGACAGCGAAAACATAGGCTACGAGACAAGTTGTCTGCTGCACGACAACGGAATGCTGCCCGATGCCTGCGTGATAAACGACAATGGTGAGAAACGCAAGGATGTGGCCGACAACGACGTGCAGTTTGTCATCGACTACAACCACTACTGCCACCGCGAACGCGACCTCTCGCCTGCCGAGCTCTTCTGAAACATCGTGCCGCAAACACTCCACACCCCAAATGAGCGACATTCCACGACAACCTTTTCATGGCACGCATGCCGCTGCCTATGCCACATCAAGCCCCAATGAGGGCGCAACGGGCATAGGCAGTGCATGGCGTGAGTATTTCACCGACGGCATCGTCACCGGCGACATTGCCGCTCTCATAAGACAGGCAGCGCAAGACGGCACGGGCAAGATAACCCTTCCCGACATTGCCGACAAGACAGGTTCCGCGCCAAACGCCGACGGCACGGTGGCGAAAGTGATGAGCACATTTGCCATCGACCCCATAATTGCCGACCTAAGCATGCTTGGCACGCCAACAGTCACGGCACAAGGCAATGCCTTGCCACTGCAATGCAGCACGCAAAGTCAGGCCATGCATGTCGCCCCGGAATTTCTGCGGCAGGAAAAGCTGCGCCTCATGCGCGCAGTGTTTGACGAGAGTGGTGAGGCAACCGTGAAATCGCCGGCATTCAAGGCCTTCTTTTCCGCAAACGCCAAGTGGCTCGTGCCTCATGCACAATACAGCTACCTGCGCGATGCCTACAAGACAACGCACTTCGAAGATTGGCCAAACCACCGCGAATGGTGCGATGCCGACATGGGACAACTTGCAAACTCACGCACAAAAGCCTACAAGAAACTTCTCTTTTACTATTACACGCAATACATAATGCACACCCAGATGAAAGCCGCCGCACAACTGGCCGCCCAACTGGGAGTGGCCTTGTGCTGCGAAATAGAAACAGGTATAGGCCGCCACGCATGCGACGTTTGGCACGACCCGGCAATGTTTCTGCTTTACAACAACGCCGGCGTGGCCGCCGACACAAGCGTTGCCACCCAGCCCTACGCCCACATTTACGGCTATGTGGAGCACGACTATGAAGCCGAAGCAGCACAATGGTGGCAGGAGCGCATAAACAGTTTGGGCGAATACTTCACGCAAGTGCGCCTTGCCGCAACTCCATACTGCGACAGCGGGGCCATGCGCCTGGCCGACATTGCCGTGCCCAAAGCAGCCCCACCCTTTTCGCTTACCGACGGCTACACGTGCCGATAAACATCTTTACACAACATATACGTCAATACACCTTATTATATATAGGTGGTGCATAGCAACTTATGCCCAATAGGGTAAGTACAAATAGATAACAAATCATAATTTTGTTAATATTTTATAAACACGCCAAACCATTGGCAAGCCACATAACTTTCTGTGGAAATTAATTCGTAACTTTGCAGTCCGATTATTGGGGATACACTTAGAGTCTCCTGCATGAGAGTGTTAATAGCGTCAGCTTTTGGCCGAGCTGCGTGGTTAGTGAATCGCTTGTGCGAAACAAAAGAAATGTTTTTTAGTAGTAAATTTAAAATTAACAATGAACACTTTAAGTTACAAGACTATTTCCGCCAACAAGGAAACAGCTAAGAAGGAGTGGGTTGTAATCGACGCTACCGATCAGGTTGTGGGCCGTCTCTGCTCCAAAGTGGCAAAACTCATCCGCGGAAAGTACAAACCTAACTTCACGCCCAACGTGGACTGTGGAGACAATGTCATCATCATCAATGCCGCAAAGGTGGTTTTCACCGGCAAGAAAGAAACCGACAAGGTCTACACACGCTATACTGGCTATCCCGGTGGACAGCGTTTCAACACTCCCGCCGACCTGCGCAAGCGTCCCAATGGCATCGACAAAATCATCCGTCACGCCGTTAAGGGTATGCTTCCCAAAGGCCCTCTCGGCCGCCGTCTCATCGACAACCTCTACGTTTACGAGGGAACAGAGCACAAGCACGAGGCACAGCAGCCGAAGGCTATCGATATTAACCAGTATAAATAAAGCATAGAAGATGGAAATGATAAATGCAATTGGTCGCCGCAAGAGTGCCGTAGCTCGTGTGTATCTCACAGAAGGCACTGGCAAGATCACTATCAACAAAAAAGAACTCGCAACATATTTTCCTTCTGCAATACTGCAGTATGTGGTTAAGCAGCCGCTGCAGCAGCTTGGCGTAGAGGAGAAATACGACATAAAGGCCAACCTTGACGGCGGCGGTTTCACCGGCCAGAGCCAGGCTCTGCGTCTCGCTATCGCCCGCGCACTCGTCAAGATTAACGCCGAGGACAAGAAGGCGCTGAAAGACCAGGGCTTCCTCACACGCGACTCGCGTGCTGTTGAGCGTAAGAAACCGGGTCAGCCGAAGGCTCGCCGTCGCTTCCAGTTCAGCAAGCGTTAATATCATTCGTCTTGGCTTGGCAGCTTGAAGGCAAACCCATGTCGCCCTTTGGCGGCGACATCGAGGCTCAGGCGTGCAGCGTAGCATAGCACAAAGCCGCAATTGCCACAACAACTGCCACAAGAGGTTTAGCATCCAAACCCACGAGACCCCATACAAACCCGATAATGCCAAACAAGGCTTCAAGGGGCGGAAACAAAAAGAAACACCCGCAATTGGGTTACTCGTGAGCTGGTTCAATCAACTAAAAGGAAAGTAAACAATTTAAACAAACAAAGAAATGTCAAGAACAAATTTTGACCAATTACTCGAGGCTGGCTGCCACTTTGGCCACCTCCGTCGCAAGTGGAACCCCGCTATGGCTCCTTACATCTTCATGGAGCGCAACGGCATACACATAATCGATTTGCACAAAACCGTAGCCAAGGTTGACGAGGCTGCCGAAGCACTGAAGCAAATCGCAAAGTCAGGCAAGAAAATCCTGTTCGTCGCTACTAAAAAACAAGCTAAGGACATTGTAGCCGAGAAGGCAGCAAGCGTCAACATGCCTTACGTTATCGAGCGTTGGCCGGGCGGTATGCTCACCAACTTCCCCACCATCCGCAAGGCTGTCAAGAAAATGGCGAACATCGACCGACTGATGAACGACGGTACATTCTCCAAACTCTCCAAGCGTGAGTTGCTTCAGATCACACGTCAGCGTGCCAAACTCGAGAAGAACCTCGGTTCTATCGTAGACCTTACCCGTCTGCCGAGCGCACTGTTCGTAGTCGACGTAGTCAAGGAAGCCATCGCCATCAAGGAGGCAAAGCGTCTGGGTATTCCTGTATTCGCTATCGTCGACACCAACTCCAACCCCCGCGACATCGACTATATCATCCCCGCCAACGACGACGCCAAGGACTCTGTTGACGTAATCCTCACCGCTTGCTGCGGCGCTATCGCCGAAGGCATCGAGGAGCGCAAGGTAGAGAAGGCCGACGAGAAGGCCGCTGCCGAGCAGCAGGAAGAGGTAGCCGACGCTAAGGGCCGTCGCACTCGCAAGGCTCGCAAGGAAGAGACTCCCGCAGAAGAGGCTCCTGTACAGGAAGCACCCGCTGCAGAGGAAGAGGCTCCCGCCGCTGAGTAAGACAAAATGAATATACAAACCATTACATTAATAAAAGAAAACAATGGCTGTTTCAATTGAAGACATCAAGAAACTCCGCGCCATGACAGGTGCCGGCTTGGCAGACGTCAAGAAGGCTCTGACTGAGGCCGAAGGTGATTTCGATAAGGCAAAAGACTTGCTCCGCGAGCGTGGACTCGCCATCGCTGCAAAGCGTTCTGACCGCGAGACCTCCAACGGTTGCGTACTCGTCAAGAACGTTGACGGCTTCGCTGCCATGATTGCTCTCAAGTGCGAGACTGACTTCGTAGCCAACGGTGCCGACTTCATCAAACTCACCAGCGACATCCTCGATGCTGCCATCGCTGCCAAGGCTCACACTCTCGACGAGGTGAAGACCCTCACACTGGCCGACGGCCAGGAGGTACAGGCTGCTGTGACCCAGCGTTCAGGTATCACCGGCGAGAAGATGGAACTCGATGGCTACAACACCCTCGAAGGTGAAAACATCGAGGTGTACGACCACATGGGCAAGCACACCCTCGCCACTATGGTACAACTCAACAAAAACTTCCCCGAGGCTGGTCACAAGATCGCCATGCAGGTAGCCGCTATGAAGCCCATCGCTCTCGATGAGGAGTCTGTACCTGAGGAAGTAAAGCAGAACGAGTACAACGTAGCCGTAGAGAAGACCAAGGAAGAGCAGATCGAAAAGGCCGTTGAGGTAGCCGTCAAGAAGGCTGGTCTCAACCCCAACCACTTCGATAGCGAAGACCACATCGAGTCGAACATCGGCAAGGGATGGATCACCAAGGAAGATGCTGAGAAGTTCCATGAGATAAAGGCTACCGTATCTGCAGAGAAGGCCGCCAACCTCAACGAGAACATGATACAGAACATCGCAAAAGGCCGTGTAGGCAAGTTCTTGAAGGAGAACTGCCTCGTGTGCCAGGAGTTCCAGTTCGGCGACGGCGACAAGCAGAGCGTTGCCGACTACCTGAAGAAGCAGGACAAGGATTTGAAGATTGTTGCTTACAAGCGCTTCACCCTTGCTGCCGAGTAATTAATTCTCGACGAGAACAAACAATTACACACATAGATGGAGTTATAAGGAGCGGGGCTCTTTATAACTCCGTTTTGTTTAGCAATGTTCGAAAAAATAACTTGAGCAAGTTTGTTGAGTATGTCAATATACGTCATTTTGTTTGGGCCACCTCGTCTTTTTGCCGTTTTTGCGACTTTTTTTCAGCCACATAGCCCGCTATGCTCCTTCAAAGAAGCCGGCAAAACCGCCTAAAAACACGAGGCAAATTTGCGCAATTTATTTTTTGAACATTACTTAACGGGAAATCACTGAAAAGCCCCAAACGCTACAATTCACACCACATGAAGATATTTGCAACGGGTATGAACTACCCCCAACACAATAAAGAGCTGCACGGAACGTTATATAAGACAGAGGAGCCTGTGATATTCACAAAGGCCGACTCGGCCCTGCTTAAAGACGGCAAGCCGTTTTTCGTGCCCGACTTCATGGGGCGCATCGACTACGAGGCCGAACTCGTGGTGCGCATCTGCCGCCTCGGCAAGAGCATTCCCGAGCGCTTTGCAAGGCGTTACTACGATGCCGTAACGGTGGGCGTAGACTTCACTGCACGCGATTTGCAGCAGCGGTTGCGCGCCGCCGGACATCCGTGGGAGTTGTGCAAGGGCTTCGACGGATCGGCCGCAATAGGCGAATGGGTGTCGGCCGACAAGTTCCGCGATGCCAATGCGCTGCATTTTCACCTCGACATAAACGGAAAAACCGTACAGGAAGGATGCACTAGCGACATGACATTCAGTATCGACAGGCTCATCGCCTACATCAGCCAATATTTCACGCTCAAGACAGGCGACATCCTCTACACCGGGACCCCGGCCGGAACGGGCCCCGTAAACATCGACGACCACATTGAAGGATATGTGGAAGACAGAAAAGTATTGTCGTTTAACTGCAAATAACGCCCGTGAGAAAATTTCTATTCAATATAGCAGCCGTCATGGCACTTGCGTTTGCCGCACATGTGGCAAGCGCACAGTCGTTCTACAACTTGACCCCTCAGCAGGTCAAGACCGACTCCATCATTCCGTCGTTCAGCCAATCGCTGCCGCTGACCGACAATTACCGCGACTCCATTTACACCTTTTCAATAGCCTACCCGGAGTTTATCGACATGCCGGCCGAAGAAACTTTGAACTACAAGAAGCTCTGCCGGGAGTTGCCGCCCGAAATGCCCGAAGTGGAAACAAGCGTGGTGTTCGACCGAAAGAAGCCTTACCTCTCCACCACATTCTGCCCCGTGGTGTTCCGCGATGGGCGTTACAAACTGCTGGTGAGTTTCATGCTCAAGAAAGAATCCATACCCATGCCGCAATCGGTTGCGCCTCTTCGTGCCGGAACAAACACCTCCAACGATGCCGCTTCGCGCTATGCCGAACACTCGGTGCTTGCCACTGGACGTTGGGCAAAGATACGCGTATCGTCTACGGGAGTATACCAGCTCACCGATGCACTCATACGCCAGGCGGGATTTTCCGACCTTAGCAAGGTGAAGATATACGGATATGGCGGCAACCTGCGCAGCGAAACACTAGAAGGCAACGACATTTCTGCCCACGACGACCTGAAAGAGGTGCCAACATACAACGTGGGCGGACGGCGGTTGTTCTATGCACTCGGCCCAGTTTCGTGGTCTGCCAACACCACAACACGCCGCACGCGCAACCCATATTCCGACTACGGTTATTACTTCATAACCCAAAGTGACGACGAACCTGCATCGGCCGACTCGGCAACATTCGTCGGTTCGTTCTACCCCTCGCCCACCGACTACCACACACACTATGAGGTTGACGGCTACTCATGGTATAACGGAGGCCGCAACCTGTTTGACACGCACCGCGTTGACAACGGCGGTTCTTACACTATAAAACTCGGTGGCAACACCAACGCCACGAGTGCGCGTCTTTCGGTCAACGTCTCCAGCGGTGCAAGCAGTTCAATAGAGGTAGCATTCAACGACTCCGTGGTGGGCACAATAACCACCACACTGACCGACGCTACCTACGTCACGGCCTGCCAGCGCACCGTTACCTATAACGTAAAGAACCTGTCGAATGAAAACTCGGTGAAGTTCACCGTGAAATCGGGCGGTCCGATGCGCCTCGACTTTGCCACGCTCATCTGGAACAACCCACAATCTGCGCCCGACATAAACCAAGGCACATTCCCCACCCCGGAATATGTCTACAATATAACCAACCAAGACCATCACGCCGACAGCCAAGCCGACATGGTGATTATAATCCCGACATCGCAGAAACTGCTCACACAGGCACAGCGTCTGAAAGCATTTCACGAGACAAACGACGCAATGCGCGTGAACATAGTGCCGGCCGACGAACTTTACAACGAATTTTCCAGCGGTACGCCCGACGCGAGTGCATACCGCCTTTACCTGAAGATGCTGTATGACCGCGCGCAAACCGAAGCCGACATGCCGAAATACCTGCTGCTCTTGGGCGACTGCGTTTGGGACAACAGAATGCTCACCTCGGCATGCCGATCGCTCTCACCCGACGACTATCTGCTTGTGTTCGAGAGCGAAGACTCGTTTGACAAGCGTTCATGCTACCTCGACGACGGTTTCTTCGGGATGCTCGACGACGGCGAGGGTCTCAAGCCCCTGTACAAAGACAAGCTCGACATTGCTATCGGCCGTTTCCCCGTCACTACCGATGCCGAAGCAAAAGTCATCGTAGACAAGACCATCTCCTACGCTGAGAACAAAAACGGCGGAGCATGGCAAAACACTATTTTCTTCATGGGCGACGACGGCGACAGCAACCAGCACATGGACGATGCCAACCAAGTGGCCGACCAAGTGATTTCGACGCACCCCGGTTATCTCGTGAAGAAAGTGATGTGGGACTCCTACACACGCGAGACATCGTCAACCGGCAACACCTACCCCGAGGTGACACGGCTCATAAAACAGCAGCAACAGCAAGGTGCTCTCGTGATGGACTATGCCGGACACGGAAGCGCAACACAGCTGTCGCACGAGAAAGTACTCCTCCTTAGCGATTTCGAAGCATTCAAGAACACCAACCTTCCGCTGTGGGTTACAGCGTCATGCGACATCATGCCGTTTGACGGCACTACCCCAACCGTGGGCGAAACGGCCATGCTTAACGAAAACGGAGGCGCAGTAGCATTCTATGGCACTACTCGCACGGTGTATGCCGCGCAAAACACCATTCTCAACAAAGCCTTCATGCGCCACGTGCTCAGCTACGATTCCGATGGCAAACCGCTCACCATAGGCGAGGCGCAACGCCTTGCCAAGAACAGTATGACCAACGAGTCGCTGGCCAACAACTCGCTGCAATACTCACTCCTCGGCGACCCAGCACTCGCACTCCGCCTGCCCACGCTCACCGCCAAAGTTGACGAGATAAACGGAACTGTACCCGGCAGCGGCAGCGACATAACGCTCAAGGCCGGTTCGTTGGCCACGATAAAAGGACATATTGAGGGTGGCGACGACTTCAATGGAGTGGCAACGATAACCGTGCGCGACAACCGCGAACTCGTGGTGTGCCGACTAAACGACAAGAGCGAGGCCGAACAAGCATTCACCTACTACGACCGTCCCAACACAATATATAATGGTAGCGACAGCGTGCGTGCCGGACGGTTCGAGATAACGTTCCCCGTACCCAAGGACATCAACTATTCAAACGAGACAGGACTGATTAACATTCATGCAATAAACGCCACACGCACCATCTCGGCAAACGGATATGAGGAACAGTTCATAATCGGAGGAAGCGACATCACCGACAACGATTCCATCGGGCCATCGATATTCTGCTACCTCAACTCGCCGTCGTTCGCCAACGGAGGCAACGTAAATTCAACGCCATATTTCGTGGCCGAGATAAAAGACAAGGACGGAATCAATGCCACCGGCAGCGGCGTGGGACACGACATGCAACTCATAATCGACGGAAAGATGTCGGCCACCTACTCGCTCAACGACAATTTCAGCTACGATTTCGGTTCCTACACTTCTGGAACAACATACTATAACATTCCAGAACTCACCGTAGGCAAGCACAAACTGCTTTTCCGTGCATGGGATGTGCTCAACAACGTGTCGATAGCAGAGCTTGATTTCAATGTGGTAAAGGGTTTGAAGCCGCAGTGCAGCATCGACTGCACGAAGAATCCTGCAACCGAAAGCACCACATTCATCATCACACACGACCGCAACGGTTCGGAGTTGACGGTGGGCATCGATGTATTCGACATGAGCGGACGGCAGCTATGGCGGCACGACGAGAGCGGCGAAAGCACCGGAAGCACATACACCATTGACTGGGATTTGACCACCGACGGTGGCGGAAGACTGCAAACAGGCGTGTATCTCTACCGTGTGCGCCTCACGTCGGAAGGCGGAACGCGCACCTCAAAAGCCAAGAAACTCGTAGTGATAGGCAATAAATAAGCCGAAACAACGTTAGTCTAAAAACAGGAGAAAAAGAAAACTGCATCACGGCAACGGCACGATTTCCAACAAGTAACAAACAAAGAATGAAATACATATCAAGAATTGCGGTGGCAATCATCGCCTTATTTACGTCGCTCGGCGCATCAGCCCAGGACAAGAAAGACATATTCAACCCCGTAAACACATCGGTGACATCGCAGACCATTGCTCCCGATGCGCGTGCAGCAGGACTTGGCGACGTGGGCGCGGCTACCGACCCCGACGTGGTTTCGCAATACTGGAATCCGGCAAAATACCCGTTCACAATATCAAGGGCAGGCGTTGCGCTCAACTATACGCCGTGGCTCAGACAACTTGTAAGCGACATGGACCTCGCATATCTGGCTGGATACTACCGCATAGGCGACTACTCGGCAGTGTCGGCATCACTGCGTTATTTCTCGTTGGGTGAGGTTTTCACCAATTCAGGAGAAACTGACGACAATTCAATGACAATCAATCCTTACGAAATGTCGCTCGATGTGGCCTACTCACTCATGCTCAGCGAGAAGTTCTCAATAGCTGCCGCCGTGCGATGGATATACTCCGACCTTACCTACGACTACACACAAGACACGTCGCCAGGTTCGGCCTTCGCCGTTGACTTGGCTGCATACTACCAAAACTACCTCAACATCGGATCGCGCGAATGCCAGTTGGGACTCGGACTGAACATATCAAACATCGGTTCGAAAATATCGTTCGGCGGCGACGACAATGCCGAATTCATCCCAACCAACCTGCGTCTTGGTGCGTCGCTGATGATCCCCATCGACGAATACAACCGCTTCACCATTGCAGCCGATGCCAACAAACTGCTCGTGCCCACCTATCCCAAGCAGAACGACAACGAGTCTACCGAGGATTACGAAAAGCGCGTGCAGAAAGACTACTACGACATATCGTCGATAAGCGGCATCTTCAAGAGTTTCAGCGACGCTCCCGGCGGTTTCAAGGAGGAAATGCAGGAGATAAACTGGAGCGTGGGAGCAGAATATGTCTACCATGACCAGTTCGCGGTGCGCGCCGGCTACCACAACGAGTCGGCCAACAAAGGCAACCGAAAATACTTCACCGTGGGTGCAGGTTTCAAAATGAATGTGTTCTCACTCGATGCCGCCTATGTGATGGCAACGGCAAAAAGCAATCCGCTTGACCAGACTCTGCGCTTCACACTCAGCTTCGACATGGACGGAATAAAAGACCTGTTCAGACGACGCTGACATTAACCGCAAGAAAAGAAAGCACTAACAAGAAAACATCCAAAGGTTGAAACAATGAAAATACGTGTAGGTTTCGGTTACGACGTGCACCAGCTAGTGCCAGAACGCGACCTCTGGATCGGGGGAATAAAAATCGACCATACGCTCGGACTGCTCGGACACAGTGATGCCGACGTACTGATACACGCCATCTGCGATGCCCTTCTCGGGGCAGCCAACATGCGCGACATTGGTTACCACTTCCCCGATACAGCCGCATCAACGCTTAATATCGACAGCAAGAAAATCCTCGCGCAAACCGTATCGCTCATCGCTACAAAGGGATATCGCCTTGGCAACATCGATGCCACAGTGTGCGCAGAACGGCCCAAGATAAACCCTCATGTTCCGGCAATGAAAAAGTGCCTTGCCGAAATACTGGAAACCGACGAGGACAATATCTCAATAAAGGCCACAACAACAGAACACCTCGGCTTCACGGGACGCGAAGAGGGCATCTCCGCCTATGCCACAGTGCTTATTGAACGCGACTGACAGGGTGCATACAATACGAAGTTACATCACCAGCAAGGCTTCTTTACAACGCAAAGCAATGAGTTTTTGTCTGTAAAGAAGCCTTGTTTGCAATATAAAGGGCATTTTCTGCAACTGCAACCGGCAAAACCGACAGTCGCAAGAAATGCTTGACGAGGATTGGGTTTTGCAAGCCAACGGCGCAGGCTTTCATAAATTTAACTCTAAAATGACACAAAGCTCAACGAAAATCTATAACTTTGCACAATTATACGGGTGTTGTGCCTACCACTCGGAAGGAAACGATTGTCGCCATAAAACATGAAATGAGCGGCACATCAAGCACGAGACACGACACCACAAACCGCTATAAAAAGAAACATCAACAAATACATACAGAAGAAATGGCACAAGAAGACGTTTTCAAGAAAATCGTGAGCCACTGCAAAGAATACGGTTTCGTGTTCCCCAGCAGTGAAATCTATGACGGACTTGGCGCTGTCTATGACTACGGACAGAACGGAGTCGAACTGAAAAACAACATCAAGGAATATTGGTGGAAGAGCATGGTGCTCCTGCACGAGAACATCGTGGGCATCGACTCCGCCATTTTCATGCACCCGACAATATGGAAGGCAAGCGGCCACGTAGATGCCTTCAACGACCCGCTTATAGACAATCGCGATTCGAAGAAGCGCTACCGCGCCGACGTTCTCATTGAAGATCAGATTGCGAAATACGACGAGAAGATAGAAAAAGAAGTGGCAAAAGCCCGCAAGCGCTTCGGCGATTCATTCGACGAGGCACAGTTCAGAGCCACCAATAGCCGTGTGATTGAACACCAGCAAAAGCGCGATGCACTGCATGCACGCTATACCGAAGCCATGCAAGGTCCCAACCTTGAAGAGCTCAAGCAGATAATCACCGACGAGGAAATCGTCGACCCGATTAGCGGAACAAAGAACTGGACCGACGTGCGCCAGTTCAACCTCATGTTCTCCACCGAGATGGGATCTGCAAGCGATGCTACAAGCAAGATTTACCTGCGTCCCGAAACGGCTCAGGGCATCTTTGTCAACTACCTCAACGTGCAGAAAACAGGCCGCATGAAGATACCTTTCGGCATCGCACAGATAGGAAAAGCATTCCGCAACGAGATTGTTGCCCGCCAGTTCATATTCCGCATGCGCGAGTTCGAGCAAATGGAAATGCAGTTTTTCGTGAAGCCCGGCACCGAAATGGAATGGTTCAAGAAATGGAAAGAGACCCGTATGAAATGGCATCAGGCACTCGGCTTCGGAGCAGAGAACTACCGTTTCCACGACCACGAGAAGCTCGCTTTCTATGCAAATGCCGCCACCGACATCGAATTCAAGATGCCGTTCGGCTTCAAAGAAGTTGAAGGCATACACAGCCGCACCAACTACGACCTCTCACAACACGAGAAGTTCTCGGGCCGTTCGATAAAGTATTTCGACCCGCAGACAAAGGAGTCGTTCACCCCCTACGACATCGAGACATCGATAGGAGTAGACCGTATGTTCCTCAGCGTGATGTGCCACAGCTACCGCGAAGAGAAACTTGACAACGGCGAGACACGTGTTGTTCTCCTGTTGCCGCCCGCCCTCGCCCCGACAAAGCTTGCAGTGCTGCCGCTGGTAAAGAAAGACGGCCTGCCCGAGAAGGCCCGCGAGATTGTAGACGAAATGAAGTTCCACTTCAATACACACTACGACGAAAAAGACACCATAGGCAAACGCTACCGCCGTCAGGATGCTGTGGGCACTCCCTACTGCGTTACTGTTGACTACGACACGCTCAAAGACAACACCGTGACACTGCGTTTCCGCGACACCATGCAGCAGGAACGCGTCAGCATCGACCAGTTGCGCAGCATAATAGAAGACAAGGTGAGCATTTCGTCGCTCTTGAAAAAACTTCAGTAAGGCAATAAATGAGAATACACCACAACATCATTGGCCTCGCCATCATGCTCCTTTGCGCCGCATTCGCGTCGTGTAGCGAGAACACAAACGATGTGGAGGAGTTCGCCGACTGGCAGAACAAAAACACAACCAATTTCGACCGCATCTATTCAGAAGCCGTAAAAGACACGGCAGGAACTGATGCCGGTTGGAAGATATACGACAAATGGTCGTTCACACAAGAGGTTGCCACCCACAACTACGACCGCATTGCCGTGCAGGTAACAACGCGCGGCACCGGTTCGGGATGTCCGCTTTACACCGACTCGGTGAAACTGAACATCCGTGGCCGCCTTCTTCCGTCAACAACCTTCAAGGAAGGCTATGTGTTCATGCAGTCGTATAGCGGCGAATACAACCCCGCGGTAATCACGCCGAGCAAATATGCAGTATCATCGTCGTCTTCAGGAGTCACCGACGGACTAGCAACGGCATTGCAGCACATGCACATCGGCGACCGATGGACGGTTTATGTGCCCTACCAACTGGGCTACGGCACAACCGCCAGCACATCGCCTTCTGTGCCGGCCTACTCCATGCTCATCTACGACGTTGAGCTTGTGGCCTATTACCGTGCAGGCACTGAGGTGCCGACGGCAGCTGCATTCAGCGGTGAATGGATTGACGAATAGACATTATAAAATTAAAGAAACGCCAATGTCAGGTTGTTGAAGAAACGCCGACATTGGCGTTTTTGTTTGCAACAACATTGGCAACCATACGCCCCGCCATAGTCACCACACGGGAAAACAGAGGTTTCCACACAAGAATTCAATTGCTTTCATAAAAGGATGCAATTGCTTTCACACAAGATTGCCAACTCCAACAGAGGCTCAGAAAATTTGCACAATTGCAATTAAAGTGTTAACTTTGCATCCACTTATGCGCTTGTGGCGGAATTGGTAGACGCGCCAGACTTAGGATCTGGTGTTTTATGACGTGTAGGTTCGAGTCCTATCAGGCGCACACGAAAAAGCCCCTGACTGCTTTTCATTCGGCAGTCAGGGGCTTTTTGTTTCATGTTCCCAGCAACATCATTTGCTACAAAGCATGGCCGTTGCACATATTCCAAATGTTTCAATTACATCCATTCCGCGCGCTTTTGCGGTGGTGGCTTCACTGCGCCACACCTTCAACGGTGTAGCCTGCGGTGCGAAGCAACTGCAGCAAACCTTTGGTGCCGCCGAGATGTCCTGCGCCCACGGCGAAGAATGTGGGTGCACCCGACATTATTGCGGGCATTTTCTTAGCCCAGTCGGCATTGCGGTTGTAAATGAGAGCATCCTCTTCCTCGGGAGTGGAGTCGCAGTCGGAACCGAACTTCTCTTCAACCACCTTTTGCAGAGCATCCAAATCCTGTGCATAATAGGCATTGGCCATGCGGTCCATCATGTCGCCATAGCGGTCGGGATTGTCAATGAGGCACATGAGTTGTGCCACCTGACGCTTCATTGGCATACTGTCAAACAGCAGTGCCGTTTGGAATGTCATCGTTTCAAGACCGCCCACAGGCTCGTTGTTTTTCTTGGCCTGTGCCTGGAAATACTGATCGAACGTGTGAGTAGGGTCAAATTCGCCCATGTGACGCTGCATATAAATCAGCATCTGCAATTGGTTGGCCAAGGCAACAGGCGTGAGTTTGCCCATTTGCGCAAACACCTGGGGGTTGCTCAACCCCAAACCGAGCATCTTCTTCACATAACTGTCAACCTTGGCAAACTGATCCTGCGTGAGCACAGTCTTCAAGGTAGTCCCATCGGTGAGGGTCATTTTTGCCTGCATATATTTCACCGAGTCGGTATTCAGCATGTCGTCCCACTTCACCTCGCCATACATCTGGTCGGTTTCGGTGAGGGCTTCGCGCACGCCTGGTATCTTGTCGATGAACCCCACATTGCCATAATGGAATGTGCCTATGACATAAGACGGTTTCTCAAGGCCGTTGCCCGAGATTTTGTAAAGCACCTGTGCACTTGCGTTGCCTGCTGCAAGAAGTGCCGCAAATAATAGTGTTGCCAGTTTCTTCATAATGGTCAATATCGCTTTAATGTTATTTATAACAATGACAAAATTAAACATTTGGACTTGAACTGGCAAACTTTGCGACAAAATTTGCCACAATCTGCCCTCAGCCGCGCCCTTTCACTTATTCCGAACTGCGGTTGAAAGGCCGTAAGTGCGCATAATCGGATTAATTTAACTAACTTTGCATTTCAAAAAACGCCATGCCACCCGCGCCCCGGCATTGCCATATCCCGACACGGGCACAATGGCATGCGCATAGCGGAAAACGTGACAACACTTATGAAGAATATTTTCCTTACTGCACTTTTAGCACTCGCCGTAACCACTGCAGGCGCACAAACGAGCCGCCGCGACATTGAGAACGCTGCCACCGAGGCAGTGAAACACGCAGTGCTAACAGGCATTGCGCCACAAGAAAAAGACTTGGAGAAGCTCGCGGCAACCGCCGAAACGAGCATAGAGATGATAAGCAAAATGCCCGACGAGGGCGATGCCGTGCAGCACAATGCCTGCATGAAAACCATAAGAGCCATAGTGAACTATGCCTCGCAACCTTCGGGCGAAGCCTACAACGACAGCATGCGCGAAGGACTGCTGCGCGCCATCGACCGCAGCGACAACGCCGACACTCGATCGCAACTGCTCGACATGCTCGCCGAATGTGCGCGTCCTGCCGACGCACCGCACTTGCTCATGTATCTGTCGGATGCCGACATGGCTCCGGCGGCCTACCGCATTTTGGTGAAGATGCCCGGCATTGACGACTACATACAGTCGGTTGCGCGCGAAGCCACACCCGAAGATTCGCTCATAACGCGCATCGCACGTTCGCGTGCAGGCAGCCTCGTGGCAGCACCGACAGTGAAGGCGAAACCCAAAGCCGTCGTGCCTTTCTGGACAGCGAAGCTCGATGCCGAGACCGAACGCCTGCGCACGATGCCCGACGCCGATACCGACAGCATTCTGTCAGCCTCGCCCTCTGTGGCCACATTGCCCCGGTTGCTCGCCATTGCGAGCCGCAGAGAAGGCACAAAACGCGATGCCGTGTTTGCGCGCTACATCACCCTCGCCACCCGTCTCGGCCTTGCCGGGGCAGCACGCTATCTTGTGTTGCGCGAAGCCGACGAAGCATCGCCGGGCGACGACATGCGCCGCAAGATAATAATAGAGCTTGGTGCCACGCACACCGTGCAGGCTCTGGCCTACATACGCCGCTACTACGACATTCCGCGCTATGCCGATGCGGTGGCAGTGGCGGTGGCCGACATCGTGGCCAACAACCCGCTCGTGAACGGCGGCAAGCACCTGCACAACATGCTAAATGCCGCCAAGTATGCACTTGCATGCCACTACGACGAGCAGGGAGCCACCGATGCCATCGATGCGGTGCTGGCAGCCCTTGCCAACTGCCGTCTCGACAACGGCTACGATTTCTCCAACCTTGCACCAACGAGCATGGGCAAGAACGGTTTTTGGAAACGCCTCGACACGATGGCCGACTTCGACCTCACCTTCGACTGGCTTGCCAAAGGCGACATGAAGGTGAGCCTGCGATCAATGCCCGTGCTTACGCTCAACCGCACCAAAGGCGCGTTGCTGGCAGGCGACAACGAATGGCACACCTTCGACAACGTGGGCGAATGGTGCACGGTCAACATCATGGTGCGCGGCAAGGCCGTGACCGTAGCCATAAACGGCAAGCGCGTGATAGAAAATGCGCCGATCATCAATCCCGACACCGACAACGAGGTGAACCGTTCGGGGCAGGTGATGTTCAATGCCGATGCCGACGGAGCCGTTGTAAGGCATGTCTGCATACGCAAGCAAGACTCAAAATAGCGGCATACGGGCAGAAGCGTCCGCCATAGGAATTCAAAATACATTGCCGTGAACACACCGAAACACGGGGCTGCATTCCTGAAAACATCAAGAAGGAATGCAGCCCCGCGTTGTTTACTGTCTCCGTAAATAAAAGCCAAGCCCCACGGCCGGAGTCAACGGCCGAGATATTTCTCGTTGAGATATTTCAGCAACGAGTCCTTGTAGTTGTCACCTATGGGCAGATAGGTTTCAGCATCCATCATCACACGGTTCTTGCTCACCTCAATAATCTTCTTCATGTTCACGATGTAAGAACGGTGTATGCGCACGAAATAGGGCGGCAGGCGTTCCTCCATGCGCTTCATGCTGAAGAGCATCATCACGGGCCGTTGCCCTTCGATGTAGAGTTTGAGATACTCGCTCATGCTCTCCACATAGCGTATGTCGGCTATGCTCACGCGCACTATGCGGTGTTCGGTCTTGAGGAATATGGAGTCGTCGTCGGCAAGCGATGCCATCTGCGCCTGGTTTTCAAGTTCGTAGCGTTTTTTCACGCGCAATGCGGCACGCGTGAAATCGTCGAAACCAAACGGTTTGAGCAGATAGTCAACCGCATCCACACGGTATCCCTCGACGGCATAGTCGGAGTAGGCCGTGGTGAACACCACTATCGGCGGAGCCGAAAGGCTGCGCACAAAGTCCATACCGTTGGTGTCGGGCATGTTGATGTCAACAAAAATGGCATCAACACGTTCTTTCTCAATAACCTCGCGTGCCTCGATGGCACTCTGGCACTCGGCCACGAGCGTGAGAAACGGTATTTTCTCCACATAGGCCGCAAGTTGTTGCAAAGCCAGCGGTTCGTCGTCGATAACTAAACATTTTATCATGGCAATATCTTTTTTTATCATTACTTAGGCACGCAACTGCTCAACCCTTGTCGCCGGCTGCGGCCGGAGGCGCAAGCGGAATGCGCAGGAACACGTCGTAAGCAGTCTCGCCGTCGTTTATGTCGAGCGTGTAGTTTTCGGCGAAAAGCAGTTCGAGCCGTTTCTTCACATTGGCCAGCCCCACTCCACCGTGCTCGTCGTCGCCTTGCGAATTCTTGCTGTTGCGGCAGCTGAACTCCACAAAATCGCCGTCCACCTTTATATTGATGTGCACAAACGACGTGTTGCGGTAGCTTATGCCGTGCTTGAAAGAGTTTTCAACAAATATGATGAACAGCAACGGCGGCAGCATCTTGTCGGGCACGGTCGCGGGAGCATTCATGCTTATGTCTACTTTCTTTGGATAGCGCAGACGCATGAGCATGACATAGTTGCGCAGAAACTGCACCTCGCGCGGCAGCGGAATGAGCTTGTTGTTGCCTTCATACAATATGTAGCGCATCATTTTCGACAACTCCACTATGGATGTCTTGGCACGTTCAGGGTCGATGTCTACGAGCGCATGTATGTTGTTGAGCGTGTTCATGAAGAAATGCGGGTTCACCTGATACTTCAAGTATTTCAGGTTCTGCTCAAGGTTCTGCTTCTCCAGAAGGTTCAGTTTTTCGGTGTCTTTCTCCGACTTGAAATAGAATTTCACGCCGAGGTTCATGCCGAGCAACAGCACGCCGCACAACGCCGACATCAGTTCGAGCGGCCCGAAATTGAGCAACGGTATCTCGGGGCGAAACTCCGGGACATCGCCCGGCAACCTGCGCGGCTGCGGCCTGCGTTCTTTCTTGGCGAGCATCACATTGCGGCAATGCACGCACTGACTGTCTTGGCCGTTGCACATATCGTCGCGGCGAAGTTCGCGCGGCGGCAAATTGCGGCGGTGGTGCCCCATGCCCTTGGGACGGCACACATACTGCGCTGCGGTGAACAATGCAATGAGCAGTATGGTGAGCGACACATAGTATATGGTCTTGCGCCGACACACGAGAATGGGAGCCACGAAATGGTTGTGCACCACAAAGAGCGCGAGCATTATCGACATGTAAGCCCACGCGCTGCCTATCTCCGTCCAGTCGAAACTCAACCGCGAGTCGCCCATCATACGCATGTAGAGGCTGAGCAACGGGGCGGTGTACATCACAATCCAGAAAGAGAGATAGATAAAAATTTCCTTTGTGTTGTTTTTTATCATCTTAGGCATATAAAGACCCTGTTATAAGACTTTTCGTGGCATTGCCAAACAACGCCAAGCACAGGTAGGCCATTGTCTGGTGAGATGTCGCATATTTTTCACAAAATTACAAACATATACAGTATTGCCCAAAAAACTTCAACAAATTAAGTTTTTTTGTCAACCTACAAAATCTCGGTGCCGACGCAAGAAAAAGCCTTCCGCGCCGTGCGGCAACCGCTGTACGCACATGACCCACCTGCTGCACGCACGTGCAGCATAAGCCACACACACGCGCTGCGCCTGCGGCACGTCACTGCAACGTTGCCGACGACTTGCGGGAATAGTCGGCCGGGGTTATTCCGTAGGCTTTCTGGAAGCACTTCGAGAAATAGCTTGAGTTGGAATAGCCCACCATATACATCACCTCCGACACCGAGAACTTTCCCTCGCGCAGCAGCATCGCGGCACGTTGCATGCGTATGTGGCGGATAAACTCCACGGGGGTTTTGCCGGTCATCTGCTTCACCTTGCGGTAGAGCAGTTTCGACCCCAGCCCGAGGGTTTCCTGAAGGCGTGTGACATTGAAGTCGGAGTCGGCAATGTGTGCCTCCACCGCGCCCGTGATTTTTGCAAGCAAGCGCGCATCCTGGCTTTCTGCCGCAGACGACAGAGCCTTTACTTGGTGCTGATCAGTGGCCGAAGTGCTACGGACAGGCATTGCGGTAGCGGCAAACGATATTGACACCACCATCGATGCACCGTCGTTAGATGCCGACACTGCCGCCCCTTGCGCGTCGGCCATGTCCTTGAGGTCGGCCAAGGCATTGAAACCTCCGTCGGCGTTGCCGTTTATACGGTCGGCAGAAAAGTAGCGGTTGAACACGAGCGGGAGCTCGGCATCGTCTACCGACATGCCCGGAATGCTGAAAGAAACCACCGTGTGCCTTGAAGAAGCGTTCAGTTGCACGCGCACCTGTGCGTCAGTCCCTTCTCCGGCATGCGCCGCGCTTTCGGCGGCACAGCCCAAGATCCGTTCAAACACGGTCTGCATTCTCACGATGTCGGCATCTACTACCGCCGTAGGAACGTCGGTGTGGAAAACGATGTCGGCCGAACGGCCATACAGCGAGCGTGCGTCGGCTACGGCACGGCGGCAGAAGTCAACGATGTCGATGCGTGCCGTGTCGGCGGCATGGTGTTCGTTGTCGTCGATACCGCGTACATCAAGGCATTCGCCAATGAGGCGGTTCATTGCCACGAGGTCGTGTCTCACGAGTTCAAGGCGCTGCACGGCAGCCGTGTCGGCAGTTTTTCCGAGCATCGACAGTACCGTTGAGAAGATGCGTCCGAGCGGAGTCTTGAGTTGGCGCGAGAGGTTGTCGAAGAATGCCGAGCGTGCCGCCGACTGCTGCATGACGCGTTGCCGGGCCTCACGCTCCTCGCGCAGGCTGCGGCGCATCATGTAGAAATTCACCGCCCACCACAGCAATGCTCCGGCAAACAGTATATATACCAGGCGCATCCATGTAGATAAATACCACGGCGGAAGCACTTTCACGGCTATTTCAAGACCGTCGGCCACGGGTTCTCCGTTGCCTCCCACGGCCCGCACCATGAGTTTGTAGTTGCCCGGGGGCAACGAATTGTAGCTTATTTCCATGCGATCGCCATCGACATACTGCCATGATCGGTCAACGCCTTCGAGCCGATAGGAATAAACGCACGGCAGATTGCCCGACATGGGGAAATCGGTGAGCATGAAAGTGACGTTGTTCTGACGGTGAGTGAGGGTTATGCCGCTCTGCATGGCGGTGTTGCCGCCGTCGGGCACAAAGGGTTTTCCGTCGATGGCCATGGCCGAGAGCACGAGCCGGGCGTGCCTGCGCGAACCGTCGGCGCAGTTGGGCGACAGTGTCATTAAGGCATCGTTGCCGCCAAGCACCACGCGGCGCGTGGCACGGTCATACCACACAGCAAGCGGCACTATGCCGCTCACAGCGAAGCGCGACACCGCGCCACTACTGTCGATCACGCTGCACTGCTGCCCGGCAAAGGCCCATATCTTGCCATCTACCTCGACAAGCATAGAAAGACCGCCGCCGTTGCCGGGACTGATTGTAATGGTTTGGGTGTCGCCGGCATTCATGCCGAAGCGGTGCACGGCATTGTCGGTGGCGGCCCAGATGCGTCCCTTGCTGTCGGCAATGACATAGTTGACATGTGTTTTACGGTCGATTGCATGGCTCACGCGCATTGTGCGCGGGTCGATACAGTCGAGCCCGTTGTCGTACATGCTTGCCCACACACGGTGTTTGGCATCTACGGCGAGCTGCCACACATGCAGTCCTTGCAGTCCGGAGGCTATGTGCCGGTCGGCCACAAGTGTTCCCCGGGCTGCAAGCATACGCTTCTTGTCCACCATGAACACTCCGCCCATGTAGGAAGCAATCCAGTAATGCCCTTGCCTATCGTCAACAATATCATAGGCCCAAGCCGTTGAGAATTTGCCGGTACGGTCGGTTACTACAACATTGGTGAACTGCCTGGATGCCTGATTGTATATGTTTATGCCGTGATCGGTGCACACAAGCAGCCGCCCCTCGGCATCGTTCACGATGCGTCGCACCCGGTTGTGCGACAGAGTGTTGCCCGTTGAGTTCTGCCTATACCACCGCAGGGCCGACGGAGTGCCGTCGCCGCCCGCGATATTGTCACGGCACGCAATCAAACCGTTGGTTCCGCCGAGCCACAGCATGCCGCCGTTGTCGCGGAATATTGAATGCAGGCAGTTGCCGTCGCCACTTGCCGTGATGTCGGCAAGGGGGACAATGGCCGATTGCGGATGCCCCGACAGGAGCGAAAGTCCCTGGTCGGTGCCGGCCCAGAGGTTGCCCCAACGGTCGGGAAAAAGAGCCCACACAATGTTGTTGGCTATTGAGCGCGGTTCGCGGGAGTCGTGCGTATAGTGCGACACGCCGTTTGTCTTGGTGTCGCAGACATACAGTCCGTTGTCGGTTCCGGCATACACCTTGCCGCCGAGCACTGCGAAAGCCTTCACCGAATTGCCTGCAAGTGCTGCAACGGGGGTTAGTTTGGCCCCGTCGTAGCGATACATCGCGCCCTCGGTGCCCACCCACACGCAGTCAGAACGGCAGTCGGCATGCAGGGCATTCACCAAGGTTTTGCCGCCGCCGGGCATCGGCACGGTCGTCACCCGTCCGTCGGCAGACATCGCCGACAGACCGTCTATCGTGCCGACAAACAGCCGGCGGCCGGCAGGGAGCAGCGAGTAGACATTGCGGCAACGGCTGTCAACGAGCTTTACTTCACGATTTGAAGTGGAAAAGCGGTAGAGTCCGCGCTCGGTGCCGAGCCACACGCTGCCGTTCCAACCGGCAATTGAGCGCACCTCACTCAACCGTGCCGACGGCGAAGGCATGTAGTCGGCACGGGCAATGTCGTAAAGCAGCAACCCGTTATCGGTGCCCATATATATAATGTCGCCCTCAATGCACATTGAATATATGCGCACATTCTGCGCAGAACCTTGGCCGAATCTTGGCACCATGCGGTAGCCGTCGTAGGAATAAAGACCGTGTTCGGTGCCTATCCACATCATCCCATCACGGTCTTGGCTTATGCTGCACACAGTAGAAGCCCCGTCAACGCGCATGTTGGCAAACCGCACGCCGGATGCCGACGCACCGATGCGTGTTGCAAGAAGGGCACACAGAAAGAGAATTATGCGGACGTATGATTTCATTTTGATGTGGTTTTGTTGTAAGGTGACGCTTACAAAGTTAATGAAAATATCGTGTCACATACAAAACAAAGGCTTGTTTTCGCAATTAAGTGTTCTTTTGCAATCGCCAACGACAACTATTATGCACGGCAACTGACTGCTTTTCGGCATGAAAAACATCATCATTCCGCACCTTGACACACTCCTATACGAAAAAACCTCCGGCTGAACTGATGTTCTGCCGGAGGCCAATCAATTTTCCTTTGTCACGTCGCCGCAACTAAACCTGTGCACGGTGCATGGCCGTCAGGTTATTTTGCCATGAGCGAAACGGCAAAGCCGCCGCCACAGGCCTGTGTTATGTTGAGCACGTCGCCGCGCTTCACGGTTTTCTTTGTTATCACATAAGCCGACGGATTATGTTCGTAGTCGGCATTCTTTGCATCCTGATATATGGTGCACTCATACTTGCGTCCCTTGTCGAGGAAGTCGAGGCGCACGGTGCTCTTGTGGCCGTCGGCATCGCACTTGCCGCCCACAAACCAGTTGTCGGTGCCTTTTGCCTTGCGGGCAACGGTGATGTATTTTGCAGGTTCGGCCTCAAGGTAGCGCGAGTCGTCCCAGTCTACAGCCACATCGCGTATGAACTGGAAGGCATCGTCATATTTCTCGTAGTTTTCGGGGAGGTCGGCGGCCATCTGCAAGGGGCTGTACATGGTGAGATAGAGTGCGAGCTGACCGCAAAGCGTGGTGTGGACATACGACTTGTTGTTGCACCATTCGCTGAGTTTTGTCACGAATATGCCTGGAGTGTAGTCCATCGGACCGCCCTGCAAACGTGTGAACGGCAGGATGACAGTGTGGTAAGGCTCGCTACCGCCAAATGCTTCATACTCACCGCCGCGTGCGCTCTCGTTGCCAACGAGGTTAGGCCATGTGCGGCAAAGGCCAGTCGGGCGCGAAGCCTCATGGGCGTTGACCATAATGTGGTGCTTGGCGGCCTCCTTTATGCAATACAGATAGTGGTTGTTGGTTGACTGCGAATAGTGGAAATCGCCCCTCGGAATGATGTCGCCAACATATCCGCTCTTCACAGCATCATATCCATACTTGTTCATCAGCTTGAAAGCATCTTCAAGGTGACGCTCATAATTTATGGTAGAACCACTTGTTTCGTGGTGCATCAAGAGACGCACGCCCTTTGAATGGGCATAGTCGTTAAGGGCTTTAATGTCGAAATCGGGATAAGGAGTTTGGAAATCAAACACATAATCCTTGTAATGTCCGGCCCAGTCTTCCCAACCTATGTTCCAACCTTCCACGAGAACCTCGTCGAGACCGTTCTTTGCAGCGAAGTCGATGTAGCGTTTCACGTTGGCAGTATTGGCTGCATGCTGTCCGTGGGGGTTGCATTTTGAGTAGTCGAGGCTTTCGATGTGAACCGAAGGCAGGTCGAAGGTGTAGCTCCATTGTCTGCCGCCGGCAATCATTTCCCACCACACACCGCAATATTTCACGGGGTGAATCCACGACGTATCCTCTATCTTGCAAGGTTCGTTGAGATTGAGAATGAGGTTAGAAGAAAGCATGTCGCGTGCGTCGTCGCTGACAATCACCGTGCGCCAAGGCGTGTTGAACGGTGTCTGCAAATATCCTTTCATTCCGGTGGCATCGGGTGTGAGCCACGACTCGAACACCATGTTCTTGTCGTCGAGGTTGAGGTGCATCGTGGGATAGTTCACACAAGCCGCCTCATGTATATTAATGTAAAGCCCATCTTGCGTCTTCAGCTGCAGCGATGTCTGCACGCCGGTGGGCGAGAATGGCGTCTGCGAGGAGTTGGGGGTTATGGCATCCTTCATTTTCGAGCGTATTTCGCTCATGCGCGATATAACCGTTTCATACTCCTGAGTGTCGTAGTCGCCCGGAAGCCAGTAGGCGGTGTGGTCGCCGGCCATTGCAAATTGCGTGTGTTCTTCCTTTACTATAAAATAGTTGAGCTTTTCTTGCTGCGGAAATTCATAGCGCAATCCCATGCCATCGTCATATACCCGAAAACGAATCACAATGTCGCGGCTCATCGACGGCTGCGAGAGCGTCACTGCAAGTTCGTTGTAATGGTTGCGTATTGTGGCCGTTTCGCCCCACACGGGTTTCCATGTTTCATCGAAAGTAGATGTCTTCGTGTCCTTGACAACAAATCCGTCCATTAAATCCTGTTCATCCATGCCGTTGCTCGCGTGCTTGTCTTTGGCGAGTTCAAGGCCAAGATGCGAAGGGCGCACCACGTCGCGGTGCTTGTAACTCATTTCATAGGTGGGTCGTCCGTCTTGCAGCGAGAACTTAACGGCGACATTTCCGTTAGGCGAAGTCACTGTCTGTGCCCCGGCGCAAAGAGCTGCCGACGCGAGAACAGTTGCAAAGAGCAGTGTTTTCATAATTGTTTTGGTTTTTAATTATCTTGTCAGTTGAATGTATGCTTGCACAGATTGGTCTATACCAATGATTTCTTCGGATTGCAGGCTAAGTAGGTTTTCGGTTGCAAAGATATGCAATTAAACCGAAAATTATCGTTTAAAGTAATCTGTAAGTACATTGTCCATTTTGTTTCAATAGCTATATTCATGTAAAACAAACATTTACATCAACGATAAAAAACTATGAAGTACATTGCGTTATATCGGTGAAAAAGCCGTAACTTTGCCTGAAACACTATCCTACCAACAATTATTCAATATATGAAGGCATTTTTTCTGCACACCGTAATATCGTTGATTGCAGTCTTGACCACAACTGCCAAGACCACAGACCTGCCTCAACGGCTCGACAGTATAATCGACAATGTGGGCGAACTGTATGCAAGGAAAGAAACACGCATAGACACCTACAAGAACATCGCGGCCAAAGAAAAACACCCGATTGCCCTTCTGTCGGCCTATGAAAAGCTTTACGACGAATATTATGTCTACCAGTTTGACTCGGCAATTGTTTATATCAACAAGGCAATCACTCTTGTCCAACACACCGGCAATGCCTTCTTCCACGATAAATGCCGCATAGAAAAAGCATCGTTGCTATCTATCGGCGGGTTCTACCACGAAGCCATTGCACTGCTCGGCGAAATAGATTCCACATCGATAGACGCTTCGTTGCGGTTCAGCTACACCACCGCACATTATTATCTGTATATGTATTTGTCTGACTACTGCCACGACAACAACTACGCACCACGCTACCGCAAACTTGCGGCAAGCTATCTGCGGCAAGCTGTGGGTATGCTGCACGAAGGCGACAGACTTTACGATTTCTTCTGGGGGGAGTATTACACGCATGTAGCCCACAACAGCAAGATGGCATTGAAACACTATTTCCGCGTGACAAGAAGCATGCCCAAAGCCTCGAGATGGTATGCCATGGCAACATTTGCAATAGCCAACAACTACAAGGCAAACAATAATCCCGACAAATACGAGCACTACACGCTGCTCGCTTGCATAAGCGATTTGCTCAACTGCACGCGCGAAAACATCGCAATGCAAGACTATGCAATGCTTCTTTATCAAAAGAACGACGGCGACATACAGCGTGCCGAACGCTACATCAACTTCGCCTTGGACGACGCGAAGAACTACAACAACCGCCTGCGAATACTCGAAATATCTCAGAAACTGCCCGCCATCGTGAAGAACTACCGCGAGAAGACAACACGACAAAACCGCATCATGCGTGCAACGATATGCTGCATATCCATATTGATGGCATGCATGGTGGCCCTTCTCTGCTCCTACCGCGCCAAAAACCGCCAGTTGCACTGGCACCGACGCGAACTTTCGGATCGCAACAAGCAGCTTTCCAATCTCAACGGCACCCTCAACGGCCTCAACCAAAGGCTTGTTGACACCGACAAGCGGCGCGAGCGGCTCGCCAAACTATATATCGATTTGTGCGCAAAATTCATCGATCGCCTCGGGAAATTCGAGATTCTCGTGCGCCGAAAGATTAAGGCCGGACAGGTGAACGACCTTCTCAACCGCACATCGTCGTCGCGCCTGTCCGAGGAAGACGCCTCAACATTCATGGTGCGGTTCGACGCTGCGTTCCTCGACTTATACCCTTCGTTTGTAACCGAGTTCAACACGTTGCTCAAACCCGACGAGCAAGTGGTGCCGCATCACGCCGGATGCCTCACCACCGAGCTGCGCATATTCGCCTTGATAAGGCTTGGAGTGAAAGAAAGCAGCGAGATTGCAGCCCTGTTGTTCTATACTCCGCGCACAATATACAACTACCGGTCGGCATTCAAGAACAAGGCTCTATGTCGGGAGACATTCGAAAGCGACGTAATGAAGCTTTGCACGGTAATCCAACGGGCCGACAACGAGACAGCGTAACCCGTCCTTCACATTTACAACAGTAGATTGAGGCAATGTCCAAACCACTCCGGTGGGGCATTGCCTCAATGTTTTTCACGCCCCAACGAGCCATGTCCGATTTGTTTCCGGCACGCGACAAATTTGCCAAAATGGCCTATTATGCGGCATTACACAGCATGAATGTCTGATTTGTTTTGCCATTTGTCCAAAATGTAAATCTTGATTTATGTCAACCCGTATAATTTTGCAGCCAAGATTATGCGTGGGCTGACCACCCTACGCGCCTTACCGCTTCAAACCTTCAAGCCTTACAACCACACAGCCGATGCGTCGGCACAGACGACAGACAAATCAATTTACTTTATATAGAAACCAAATTCACCTAAATTTAAACGACATGAATGTAACTTCAAAAAGCCACATCAGAGGCAAGATCCTGCTCTTGCTCTTCTGCATGATTACAGCATTCAACCTGTCGGCATCAGCACAAAACCGCATTATAAAGGGATGTGTGACCGATGCCAGCACCAACGAGCCGCTCATGGGAGCTTCCATCATGACCGAAGGAGGCAAAGTGGGCGCAGTGACCGACATTGACGGCAACTACCAAATCAGCGTTCCGCAACAGACAAAGCAGATAACCGTGACCTACATTGGCTACACAAGCAAGAAAGTGGCCGTGAAGGGCGATGTGCTCAACGTGGGTCTCGAGTCAGACGACAAGCAGATTGGCGAGGTAGTGGTTGTGGGCTACGGTACAGCACGCAAGAGCGACCTCACCGGAAGCGTCTCCACCGTAAAGGCAAAAGACTTCAACAAAGGTTCAATATCATCGCCCGAGCAGCTCATCAACGGCAAGGTGTCGGGCGTACAGATAATGTCAAACTCGGGTTCTACCACTGCCGGAAGCACAATCCGCGTGCGTGGCGGTGCATCGCTCAACGCCTCCAACGACCCGTTGATTGTTGTTGACGGCGTGCCTTTGGAGCTTGGCGGCATCGCAGGAGCCGACAACAACTTCCTGAGCATGATTAACCCGCAGGACATCGAGTCGATGACAGTGCTCAAAGACGCTGCCTCGACAGCTATATATGGTTCGCGCGCGTCGAACGGCGTAATCCTCATCACCACCAAGAAAGGATCCGACACAAAGCCTTCAATACAATTCACCACAACCAACACCTTGCAGACACGCGCCAACATGGTTGACATTCTAAGCGCCGACGAGTTCCGTTCGATAATCAACTCACAAGGCACCGACGCTCAGAAAGCCTTGCTCGGCACGGCCAGCACCGATTGGTATGACCAAGTCTACCGCACTGCCTTCTCCACCGATAACAACCTTTCTATTTCGGGAAAGATTGTCAAAGGTCTGCCCTTCCGCGCATCGGTGGGCTATTCCAACCAGAACGGTATCATACGCAAGGATAATTCCGAACGCTTTACGGGCAACATCGTGCTCAGTCCGAGCTTCTTCGCCGACCATCTCAAGCTCACTCTCAACGCAAAAGGCTCTGTTTCAAACAACCAGTTCAACAACGGATCGGCCATTTGGGCTGCCGCAACGTTCAATCCCACCCTGCCCGTGCGCTCGGGCAGCGACCTCTACGGCGGCTACACCGAGTCGCTCGATGCCAACGGCAAACCGATAAACACGTCGGCAGGCCAGCGCAACCCCCGTGGACTTGTTGACCAATACGATGCAACGAGCACTGTTAAACGCTTCATAGGCAATTTCGACATCGACTACAAGCTGCATTTCCTGCCCGAACTGAAACTGCACGCCACCCTCGGAACCGACATTGCGCAAGGCAACGGCAAGACTTACATTCCCGAATGTGCCGCATCCAACTACAACGACGGCGGTTTCGACTACAAATACGGTCCGCAGAAGAAATCCAACGAACTGTTCACGTTCT
Source organism: Lachnospiraceae bacterium (assembly GCA_963654815.1). Lineage (GTDB taxonomy): Bacteria > Bacteroidota > Bacteroidia > Bacteroidales > Bacteroidaceae > Prevotella. The sequence continues at coordinate 68,094 of CAVKCP010000002.1, forward strand.
ATGCCAACTACGGCAAATACTTCGATGCAATAAAGAGCAACGTAGATGCCACGGTGGGTTACGACTGGCAATACTGGAAGACAACCACGCCCGCAACTGTAGAATATAATGTGGCCGGCAGCGAACTGAAAACCTACAAGGCCGAAGACTACCGCCACACTCTGCTCTCCTACTACGGACGTGTGAACTACTCCTACGACGGACGCTACCTGCTCACCGCCACACTGCGCCGCGACGGCAGCTCGCGCTTCGGCAAAGACTACCGTTGGGGCACGTTCCCCTCGGTGGGACTTGGCTGGACCATCAGTCAGGAGAGCTTCCTCAAAGACAGCAAAGTGGTGAGCAACCTCAAGCTAAGAGCAAGCTACGGCGTAACCGGCCAGCAGGAAGTGAACGGCAACTACAACTACCTGCCCGTATATACATACAGTGCCAAGGGTGCCGAAGCAATGATCAACGGCACATGGATAAACACCTACCGCCCCGAGGCCTATGTGTCTAACCTCAAATGGGAAACCACTTCGGCATGGAACTACGGTTTCGACTTCGGTTTCCTCAACAACCGTCTGTCGGGTTCGTTTGATTTCTACACCCGAAAGACCAAAGACCTTATTGCCACCATACCTGCCGCTGCCGGCACACAGTTTGCCAAAAACATCACCACCAACGTGGGTAACGTTGACAGCCACGGCATCGAGGTGACGCTCAATGCCACACCCATACAGACAAAAGACTGGGAGTGGAACCTCAGCTACAACTTCACATGGCAGAAAATGACCGTGAAGAACCTTTCCAAGGTGAAGAGCGACGAGAAGACCAACATGATAGTAGGCCCCACAGTAAAGGACAACAACCAGATACAGGTGCTCACCGAAGGCTACACCCCCAACATGTTCTACGTCTACCACCAGCTCTACGACCGTTCGGGCAAGCCCATTGAGGGAGCTTACGCCGACATCAACGGCGACGGAGTAATCAACGACAACGACCGCTACCGCTACCATTCGCCGCTGCCCGACTACATCATGGGCCTCTCGACATCGCTCCGCTACAAGCAGCTCACACTGGGCATGAGTTTCCGCGCCAACATAGGCAACTATGTATATAACGCCACTGCCATGAACACCGGAGCTTGGGAGCTTGAGACATGGGCCAACGGATTGCAGCTAAACAACCTCAACCGATCTTATCTCAAGACCGGTTTCCAGACACGCCAATACCTTTCCGACTACTATGTGGAGAACGGTTCGTTCCTGAAACTCGACAACATAAACCTGAGCTACAACTTCGGCAAAATCACACGGTGGTGCTCTCTGTCGCTTTCGGCAATGGTTCAGAACGTGTTCTGCATAACCAACTACTCCGGTCCCGACCCCGAGGTGCCCAACGGTGTTGACAGCAGCCTCTACCCGCGCCCGAGAACCTACACACTGAGCATCGGTCTGCAGTTCTGACAACGGCAGTCTGAAACCTAAGCATATCTTACACTTAAACGAAGAAAGAAATGAACGCAAAACACATCATCATAAGTTGTCTCGCTGCCACGGCCATGACGCTCGGCACATCGTGCACCGGCGACCTCGACCAATATCCCCACACCGAGACAACATCAAAGCAGGTTTACACAACCATTGAGAATTTCGAGGCTGTGCTCGGCAAGATTTACGCCTCGATGACCGCTACCGGCCAGACAAGTTCGGGCGTTGACTATTCGAGCAACCACAACGAGAACTTCATGCGCACGCTCATCAACATGCAGGAAGCACCCACCGACGAGTTTGCCTACACTTGGCTCACGGGCGACGACATGACCAATCTGTCATACATAAAGTGGGATGCCAACGACACATGGGTGTCCGACATGTACTACCGCATATACTACAACATCTCGCTCTGCAACGAGTTTCTGCGCAACTGCACCGACTCCAAGATAGAGTCGTTTGACGAAAGCGGACAGAAGAAGATGCGCCGCTACCAGGCCGAAGCACGCTTCATGCGCGCCCTGTTCTATTATTACGCACTCGACCTCTACCGCAACATCCCGTTTGTCACCGAGAACGACCCTGTGGGCAGCTTCACGCCGCCGTGCTACAAGCCGGCCGACACGTTCGCCTACATAGAGAGCGAGCTCAACGACTGCGTTGGTTCACTCGCCACCAAAGACGAGTGTCCCTACGGCGAAGCATCGCAAGGCGCAGCTTACACGCTTCTTGCAAGGCTCTACCTCAACTCCGAAATCTACACCGGCACTGCACGCTACACCGAATGCATTGATGCCTGCAACAAGGCAATGGCCCAGGGCTACACACTCAACGCCGACTATCGCCAGCTGTTCAATGCCGACAACGACAAGCGCACCAACGAAATAATCTTCGCACTGCCGCAAGATCCCGACCATCTGCTCACCTACGGTTCCACCACCTACCTTATTTGCGGTTCGGTGAGCAGCTCTTCTACGGCGCAGAATCCTGCCGACTACGGAGTGGCCTCGGCATGGGGCAATTTCCGTTCGCGCGGAAGTCTCACGGCAAAGTTTGAAGATGGCGACCGCGACTCGCGTTTCTGCTTCTTCACCGAAGGCCAGACGCAATACATAAGCGATTTCACTTCGCAGCAAGACGGTTACCTTTTCACAAAATGGACCAACCTCACCGACAACGGCGAGACTGCATCCAACACCGCATCTTACGGAGCTGCCACCGATTTCCCGTTGTTCCGCCTGGCCGATGTCTACCTCATGTATGCAGAATCAGTGGTGCGCGGCGGACAGGGCGGCAGCCGCACACAGGCCCTCGACTACATCAACCGTCTGCGCCAACGTGCCTACGGCGATGCGAGCGGCAACATAAAGGAGAACCAGCTCACAAAGGAGTTCATAATCGACGAGCGTGCACGCGAGCTCTACACCGAAGGAACGCGCCGCACCGACCTCATACGCTTCGGACAGTTCACCACATCCTCGTATGTATGGGAGTGGAAAGGCGGCACCAAAGACGGTATGGCCGTTGACAACAAATACAACATCTACCCCATTCCGGCAACCGACCTCACGGCCAACCCCAACCTGCACAACGACAACTACTGATTTGTGCATTGTGCCGTGCAACCGATTACATCACACTATCCTCAAACAAGAAGACAATGAAAAAGACAACAATTAGAATATTTCTGTATCTTTGCGTCGCACTGCTCTGTGCCAGCTGCGACAAAGACGGCGACACTCTGTATGTAGACGGGTTCGGTCCGTCGGAGCTTATAGCCACCGCCAACGACCTGCGGCTCGATGTTAGCCAGCGGTCAACCATAGTGCTGCAGCTCGCATGGAAGAACCCCACGCTGCTTTCGAGCGACGACACCAAGCCAGTGCCCGACAATCTGCTCAACACCTATGTTGAGGTTTCGGCCTCGCAAGACTTTGCCCAGTCATCAGAGACTGCCGTCAGCGGGCTCACCAAAGCCTACACCGGCACCGAGCTCAACACTTTGGCCAAGACGCTCGGCATCGAGATAAACCACGCCGGCGACCTGTATTTCCGCATAAAGTCGACCGAAGGCGACAACATGGAGCCGTCATACAGCAACGTGTGCAAGGTGACTGTCACTCCATATTTCGTTGACATGACGCGTATGGCGGTGCTTGCATCCAACAAGACCGACACCATTGCCTACCTGCACTCACCCGCCGAAGACGGAGTTTACACCGGCTACATGAACGCCACTGCATGGCTCAACTGCTGGTTCTACGAATATTCGGGCACCACATGGGGCAACTACGCCGTCGATGGCCACGCCTTCGAGATAAGCGATGCCTCCGACGCGTGGAACTGCTGGTTTGCCGACGGAGCCGGACAATGGTTCGTCACCGTAGACACAAAGCAGTTGGAGTGGAAAGCCATGCTGCTCTCGCAACTGCGCGTGAACGGAGCCGACATGACCTACTACACAAAGAAACAGCAGTGGGGCTACTACATCACCACTACCGCAGCCAACCAGACCGTTGAAATTGATGCCGACGGAAAGGAATACAACAAAGACACACGCACCGACACCTATGTAGAGAAGAGCGTCAAGTTTGCAGCCGCCGACGGAAAACTAACCCAAGCCTCCACGGCCACGACCTTCACAATAGCCACACCAGGCACTTACACAATCATAGTGCAGCCCGACGGCAACGGCGAATACACCTACTCAGTGGTAAACGGCAAGGTTGACTTCAACGCAGGCGACCAGCCCGAGGTGAACTATCCCTCACAGTTGTTCATGGTTACCACCGACGCATCGGCCGACCTCACGGTGCTTGCCAAGACAGGCGACACCACATACAGCGGCACCTACACGCTCACCGCCGACTGGGAGAACTTCAAGATAAACGACCGCGAGAACAATGTGCTCTACGGTTCCGACCCGTCTGACCTCTACACACTGTCGGCCGAAGCCGGAGCATGGAACATTTGGTTTGACGATGGGGCCAAAGCCGGTGACACGGTGACACTCACCGTCGATCTAAAGACCCTCAAATGGAGTTACACCAAACAATAGCCAACGCCGCCGGGACGGCTTCGCGGCAACCTCACGAAGCCGTCAGGCGAGCGTGCGGCACATGATGCACACACGCGCAGCAAACGATACACGCATGCGCCGCAACCGCCGCACGCCGCAACACGGCCTTGACACACTCATAAAGTCATAAAGAAACAATGGGGATGACATCCCCGCCAAAAACCTACAGACAATGAAAAAATCATTCACAAAAGCAATACTATTCGCCGCATTCAGCATATTCTCGCTCGCGGCATGCAGCAACGACAGCACCGCCACGCCGCAGAAAGAAAAGGAATACGACATGACCGGCTTTGCAAAGGGGGCCGACGTGAGCTGGCTGACGCAGATGGAGGCGTCGGGCATAAAGTTCTACAACGCCGCAGGAAGCGAGCAAGAGTGCATGGCTCTGCTGCGCGACCTGGGAACCAACTCCATACGTCTGCGCGTTTGGGTTGACCCTTCCGACGGTTGGTGCAACAAGCAAGACGTGCTCATAAAGGCATGGCGCGCCAAAAACCTCGGCATGCGCATCATGATCGATTTCCACTACTCCGACTCCTGGGCCGACCCTTCACAGCAAACCCTCCCGGCAGCATGGGCAGGATATGACCTTGAAGCTCTGAAAACGGCGGTGGCCAACCACACCAAAGATGTGCTCGAAACGCTGAAAACCAACGGCATCGACGTGGAGTGGATACAGATAGGCAACGAAACAACCACCGGCATGCTCTGGCCAACGGGTCTGGCTTCGGGCAACAATTTCGGCAACTACACGCAACTCAACAACGCCGGCTACGATGCAGCAAAGGCCGTATATCCCAACGCAATGTGCATCGTGCACATCGACCGTGGACAGGAGATAAAACACCTTAAATGGATGTTCGACGGATTGAAGAAAAACGATGCCAAGTGGGACGTTATCGGACTCTCGCTCTATCCCACCGACGACGATTGGGAGGCTGCAACCGACTCGTGCCTCGTGAACATAAAGCGGCTCGAAAGCGCATACAACAAGAAGGTGATGATATGCGAGATAGGCATGAACTGGGATTCTGAAAACGCACCGGCCATGCTCTCGAAGATGGTGAGCGGCTGCAAGGCCATCGACTCGTGCCTCGGCATATTCTACTGGGAGCCCGAATGCACCCCGAGCTGGAACAGCTATGCCATGGGAGCATTCGACAGCAACGGCAAGCCCACCGCCGCTCTCGATGCCTTCAAGCAATGACACACGCCCGCAGGCACGCCGCCCCACGGGGCGGCATGCCACGGTCACGGGTTGGCGGGTGTTTTGATGCACACAAGCAACACAGTAATATGGACGAAAAATAGCACCAAAATCTGACAAAGCTAATTTATAGAACCACCCATATATGAAAAAATCCTTTGTTCTGACCATGGCCTTTGCCGCGGCAATGGCTTCACAGGCGCAAAGCCGCCGCACGGTCAGTCTGAAAAACTGGCAGTTCTCGCGCGACAGCATTGCGTGGAACACTGTCAACATACCGCACGACTGGGCCATAAACGGTCCGTTCGACAAACGCCACGACCTACAGTTTGTGGCAATAGAGCAAAACGGCGAAACCGAAAAGAGCGAAAAATCGGGACGTTCGGGTGCTCTGCCTTGGATAGGGCGCGGCTTCTACCGCACATCAATCAATCTGAAAAGCGTTCCAAAGACAGCAATTCTCCATTTCGACGGTGCCATGTCTGAACCGCAGGTGTTTGTCAACGGACATCTGGCCGGGCACTGGGCCTACGGCTACAACGCCTTCCGCGTGGACGCTGCACCGTTTCTCAAAAAAGGCAAGAACACCATTGAGGTGAGCCTCAACAACCGCGAAGAATCGTCGCGGTGGTATCCCGGCGGCGGACTCTTCCGTCCCGTCACCCTCATAACCACACAGACTGCCGCAAATATCGATGCTTGGGGCAGTTGGTTTCGCACCGATTCTATAAAAGGCAACGACGCATACGTTGCCCTCAATACCCATGTAGCCAACGCCGACAACTCGCTGTTCGTTGAGAACACACTCTACGACAACAGTGGAAAGACGGTTGCATACACTGGCAAGGTGGCTCTCGATGCCGACGGCAACGCACAGTATAAGCAAAAAATAGAAGGTGCGCAGCTGTGGTCGCCCGAATCGCCCAACCTCTACAAACTCGTAACCCGGCTATACAGCAAGGGTCGTCTCATTGACGAGACATCGCAGCGCGTGGGCATACGCACGGTGAAGGTGGCGCAATATGACGGTTTCCAGCTCAACGGCAAGTCGCGCAAGATTAAGGGCGTGTGCCTGCACCACGACCTCGGACCGATAGGCGCTGCCGAAAACAAGGCGGCATTCATACGTCAGGTGCGCATAATGAAAGAGATGGGAGCCGATGCCATACGCACCGCACACAACATGCCTTCTTCGATGGAAATGGCTGTTTGCGACTCGATGGGAATGATGGTCATGGCCGAAAGCTTCGACATGTGGATTTATCCCAAGTGCAAGAACGGCTATGCAAAGTTCTTCAAGGAGTGGGCCGACCGCGACATAACCAACCTCGTGCTCAACCATCGCAACCACCCGAGCATAGTGATGTGGAGCATAGGCAACGAGATACCCGAACAATGGAGCACCGAAGGACGCGACATTGCTGCGCATCTGCAAGACATCTGCCACCGCCTCGACCCCACACGCCCCGTGACACAGGGCATGGACAAGGCCGAAGACGCTCTGCGCTCAGGCTTCGCGCAGGTAATGGATGTGCCGGGGTTCAACTACCGGGTGCACAAATACGACAACAGCATACGGCAGCTGCCTCAGGGATTTCTGCTCGGTTCTGAAACGGCATCAACCGTCAGCTCGCGCGGGGTCTACAAGTTCCCTGTGGAGGCAAGCGACTCGAAGACCTACGCCGACGGCCAATGCTCGTCTTACGATGTGGAGTATTGTCCGTGGAGCAACCTTCCCGACGACGACTGGCGCATGCAGGACGACCGCAACTACACCATAGGCGAATTTGTGTGGACCGGTTTCGACTATCTGGGCGAACCGTCGCCCTACGACGAGTACTGGCCTTCGCGATCAAGCTATTTCGGCATTTGCGACCTCGCCGGACTTCCCAAAGACCGTTATTGGCTCTACCGGTCGCACTGGCGCACCGACTCGCCCACCCTGCATGTGCTGCCCCACTGGACATGGAATGGCCGCGAGGGCGAAACCACGCCCGTTTATTGCTACACGTCATATCCGTCGGCCGAGCTTTTCATTAACGGCAAGAGCCAGGGAAGGCTCGTAAAAGACCCCTCGACACGCCTCGACCGCTACCGTCTGCGTTGGAACGACGTGCGGTATGAACCCGGCGAACTGAAAGTGGTAGCCTATGACTATCGCGGCAACATCGCCGCCACAGAAACTATGTGCACCGCCGGAGAACCTGCAAGCATAGTGCTCGAGGCCGACCGCGACACAATAAGCAGCAACGGCAACGACTTGGCCTACATAACGGTGTCGCTCGCCGACAAGAACGGCACTCCCTGCCCCACCGCCGACAACATGATGACATTCAGCGTGACCGGTGCAGGCACTCTGAAAGCCGTGTGCAACGGCGACGCGACATCGCTCGTTCCGTTCAATTCCAAGCAGATGCCACTCTTCAGCGGCAAGATCGTAGTTGTAGTAGAGGGCAAAGGCCACGGTACGGCCACGCTGCGCGTCAGCACCGAAGGCCTGCCTGACGCCACATTGCCCATTGCCATAAAGTAAAGCAGCGGCAGTCTTGGCGCAAGGCAGCACCAACCTATTTTGGAAATGTAGCTATTCGTAAATATTAGTGTCCGGTAAAAATTTGGTCTAACATAGTAAAACGCTGAATGGTTGTTCTTTATAAGGTTGTGGGAAACATAGGGATTACTTCGTCTAATGTATCGCTTCCTATCTATTGCCCCTGAAAGGGGCAATATTATAGGATAGGGGCTTGCCCCTATCTCCCCAATTGCCACGTTATTTTGCCCCTGTGAGGGGCGCATAATTCATTGTAACGAGTTGAATTATACGCCCTTCACAGGGGCAAATTTAGTAAAATACATAAACGCAGGGGCAAGCCCCTGCGCTATAATCTGTCGTCCCTACGGGACTTGATGGGGGCAAAGTTTTTACCGGACGCTAATAATTCGTAAAAGAACTTTACGGTTAGAATAATATTAGGGCTGAATTTCTCACTTAGAAATCTATAGTTATATTATCATTGAAGACTAAACCGAAAAGGGCGGACAAGCAATCTTGTCCGCCCTTTTCGGTTGTTGTTTGCGTTTTTATTTTACAGCGATGCACTCCACTTCAACGAGTGCTCCCTTCGGAAGGGTCTTCACAGCCACGGCCGAACGAGCCGGGAATGGCTGACTGAAGAATTCGGCATACACCTCGTTCATGGCTGCAAAATTGTCCATGTCTGACAGGAACACGGTGGTTTTCACCACATGTGCAAGGTCGGTGCCTGCCTCACGCAGTATGTTCTGCGCGTTGGTGAGCGACATACGGGTTTGCTCCTTTATTCCGCCTTCTACGAAATTGCCTGTTGCCGGGTCGATGGGTATCTGTCCGGAAGCGAACACCATGCCTCCTGCCTCAATGGCCTGGCTGTATGGTCCTATGGCCTTGGGTGCGTTTTCTGTGTGTATTACTTTCATTGTTTGCTTGTATTTGTGGTTTATAACGTATAGTCAACGAGTTTGAACCCGCGTTTTGTAAGTTCCTCCTTTATTGCCGCAATGTGTTCGTCGTTCTTTGTTTCGGCCTGCAAGCGCAGTATGCACGAGTTCACTTTCTCGCTGTCGGCATTGCGTTCATGGTTCACCCGCACCACATTGGCGCCGAGTTCGGCAAACACCTTGCTCACCCCAAGCATCTGCCCCGGCTTGTCCTCGAGTTCGATGCACACCGAACAGATGCGCCCGCTCTTTGCCAAACCACGGTTGATGACGCGGTTTAGAATGGTAACGTCGATGTTTCCGCCGCTCACTACGCACACCGTTTTCTTGCCTTTGCACGGAACTTTGTTGAACATCACGGCTGCTACGCTCGCCGCTCCGGCTCCCTCGGCCACCATTTTCTCGCTCTCTATGAGCTGGAGTATGGCCGCGCAAATCTCGTCTTCGCTCACAGTCACGATGTCGTCAACATATTTCGAACAGATGTCGAAGGTAATTTTGCCGGGCTGTTTCACGGCGATGCCGTCGGCAATGGTCGATACCGATGGCAGAGACTCCTGCTTGTGATCGTTTATTGAGCGCACCATACTTGCCGCGCCTGCTGCCTGCACACCATAAACCTTCACTTCGGGGTTGAGCGACTTTATAGCAAATGCTATGCCCGAAAGCAGTCCGCCACCGCCAACGGGCACAACAACGGCCTCGATGTCGGGCAGTTGGTCGAGCAGTTCAAGTCCTATAGTGCCCTGACCGGCAATTACATTCTCGTCGTCGAACGGGTGGATGAAGGTGTAGCCGTGCTCGTCGCGCAAGCGAAGAGCCTCATTGTAGGCATCGTCATACACTCCCGGCACGAGCTTGACGTCGGCCCCGAGACGTTTGGTAGCCTCTACCTTACTTATGGGAGCGCCTTCTGGCAGGCATATAAGCGACTTTATACCCATAGCGGTAGCACCCAGTGCCACGCCCTGGGCATGATTGCCAGCCGAGCAGGCAATAACGCCTTTGGCCTTTTCCTCATCAGAAAGTTGCGATATTTTATAGTAGGCTCCACGTATTTTAAACGAGCCTGTCTTCTGCAAACACTCGGGTTTCAAATAGACATCGCTCTCGGGATTTATCTTCGGAGCGTGCACCAAGGCGGTCTTGCGTATTGTCTTGCTCAACACATAACGCGCCTTGTAGAAGTTATCTAAGTTCAACATTGTGTAAAGTTATTTTTCTTTTCACACGCAAAATTACTGCAAATATATGAGAAATGCTACATCTGTAAGCCTAAAAATCGCATGTCGGCACGGGCAGAGGCGACTGAATGGAACGCCGAGACTAACGAATAGCTGCCCCAATCCGTTTGCGTCCATCCTTTATATATATATGATGGTTGTCGGGATGTGTGGTTTCTATGCCTTGTATGTCATAGATGCGACAATTGTCCTCCGTGCTGCCAATGCATATAACGTTGGCTATCTCTGTTGTACCGTCTGCGTGGGAGATCATCGCCTTGGTGAGAACGCCTTGGAGGTTTCAATCCAGCAGCGGAAGCCGTTCATCACAATGGTGCGGCCTTGTGCCACCTTATATATTTTGTTGTCTTGGGTGAAGTAAGTGCCCTTGCTGGTGTCGTTGCCGTCAATGGTTTTGGTGCTTGCCAAGCAACTGCCAATATGTGCAATTACTGGGCAAGCAATTTGCGTGCATATTCTATCAAAGTGTCTTTGCCACGCGTGAAATCGACATCGGTGAGAGCCACGTTGAAGTCGGGATCTATGCCAAATTCGGTGCTTTCGCGGTTTACATCATACATGGGGCAGGCCGAAAAGCGCACGCTCCACCCTATCGGCAGTTCGTTGGAATAAGGCAATCCCGCGCCACCGCCCGTTTTGTCGCCCACGATCGTGACGTTGGGGCAACACCGCATGTACTTCACAAATTCGTTGGCGGCACTGAACACTGCGCGGTTTACAAGCACCACGACACGTTTCTGCCACCTCAGTCCGTTTGAAGGTTTGAGTGTCTGCTTTTCCATCTGCGAGAAATCGGAGTGCCCTTTGCCCGTTTTGTGCTGCATATATCCCACCGTAATCTCCTTGTTGGTGAACCTTGCGGCAAACGATTCGGCCGAGCTCACGAGGCCTCCGCCATTGTCGCGCACGTCAACTATAAGTCCGTTGCACGGGGCAAGGTGCATCATAATGTTGTCAAGTCCGCTTTCGCTCATTGCACTGGCAAACGAGGAGCAACGTATGTAGCCCACATTGTCGTCAAGCACACGGTATTTCATGCCCGAAGCAATGCGATAGTCGGTGCCGAGATACTTGCTGATGAGTGTGTCGCTTATGTTCGACGGATAGTCTTCGTGCCACGACCAGTTGCGTGCCACGTCCCATGCCGAATAAAGGTTTACATGGCCGTCGCGCAATTCGCCCAACATGTTGCCGAGAACTTCAAACAACTGGTCGTCGGTCATGCGGTCGTCAATCTGTGCCGAATAGCGGCGATAGACCTCGTCCCAGTCTAGTCCATACTCAGTGCCCTTGTAGTCGAAGAAGCAGTAACGCTCGTCGATGATGTGCCAAAGTGCCTCGAAATTGCCACGCGGCGTGTTGTCATACTCGTCTTCGTCAACGCATGAAACCAAACACAGCGTTGCCGCAAAAATCAGGAGAACGTGTTTCAGGAATATTTTCATGGGCGTAAGTTCACTATCTTAAACCTGCGCACGATGCCTATGAGGAAAGCGTGCGTGTAGGTGTGCCATTTTAAGTTGTTGACATGTGCCTGCTGCATGTCGCCCAGGTAGCCTATGCGCACCGTGGTGCGCCCCAGCGCGAAATCGGCGGTGACTGTCTGGCGCAGCGACGGCGTTGAAATGAAGGTCGTGGGCACGATGTTGCGGTCGTAGTTGCCGCGTGAGAAAATCTCGTAGTATGACTGCCCGTAGTTTGGACTGAACATCACGCCGAACAAGGGAGCACTCGCCTCATAGCCTATCACCACCCGTTTGCGCCCTATCTTCACTGCATAGGCAGCCGCAACCGACGGCCCAAGCTGCAATGCAGCCCTTGCCTGTGCAGGATTATTGCTCCCGCGAGTGTTGTAGACGAAGCCCAACGCCACGTTGCCCATGCCGCCTGCCCACAAATCGAGCGTGTTTCGGCCAAGCGCGAAAGTCCAATTGTAGCGCGCGCCATAGGTGAAATCATACATTGCGGCAATCTCGCCGCCGTTGCCCGAACGGTTGTCGGCAAGGGCAGCATATCCCTGATGCACTATCAGGCGCGACCAACGGTTGCCCTCGCTCCCGCGTGTTGTGTGCGAGATGTAGCGCAGTTCGGTGCCGCTGAATTTCTCTTGCGACAGATAGGTGTCGAGCATCGACGTTGCGCCGACGCTCAGCATGCGTGCATTGGCAATCACCTTGTGCGACACTATGGTGTCGGTCTGTGCCAAGGCAAACTGCGACACCAATGCCACGATCACTGCAATGAGAATCTTATATTTCGCCATCGCCAAAAAGGTTTAGTTGTCCTGTCATCTCGTCAATCACCTGCTGCTGGCTTTTTCCGGCATCGGGGTCGAGGTTTTCGGGTTCTGTTTCAGCCGAGGCATCGTCGGCCGGTTCCGGATCTGGCTCGGGAAAGCGCGTCGGTTCGAGCTCGCTTACGCCCTCCACATCCCATGTGCACACGCGTTTGCCCTTTGCCTTGAAACCTTTCACGCCCACAAACTGCTCGGCATCCACCTCCATTGGTGCGCGTTGCGTTGTTGTTCCGTCGGGAGCGGCGGTGGGAGTGAAGCGCACTTCAAACCTCGGGAAAGCCACATCGGTGAGTGCAAGCAATCGGTTGCCTGGGTTGTCGCCCACGTAGTTCTGGTGGCGACGCGTGGCTTCCATGCGGAAACGCTTCAGATAAAGGTTGTTGTCGTTGTCGGCATCAAACAGCAATGCCGTCCACACCTTGTTTGCGTCCCACTTTTCTATTATCTTTATGTTGTCTTCGTAGTGGTTGTTGGCATCGTAAGACGATATGTAGAAGTCGCCGTTGTCGAGCACCACGAGAATGGCATCGTCCTCGTTGAACTCACCGAGAAGCCGTCCGTGCTCATCGTAGTTGAGCCTGTTTACATCGGCATCAAACCACACCTTGCGTCCGCCGAGCGTGGAATGTCCATGGCTCTTGAGCCCTATGCGGTGTATGGGGTTGCGCGTGACGAGATTGCCACGGCTTGCGCGTCCGCGAATGGCAAGGTCGGCGAAATCTTTTTCAATGAAGATGTTGCGCAGCTTCGGGTTGGCCTCGAGCGTAACCTTTATCACTTCGGCCTCACCGTTGGGGTTGGCCGTGAAATAAAGCACGCGCGACCCGGGCGTGCCGAGCGTGAGGTCGTATTCCTTGCCCACCGTAATTGTGGGCACATAAAATCTCTTTATATATGAAGCTCCGCCCTTTCCGTCGCGATATACTACATTATATATAGTGCGTTTGTCGTTGCGGCGGTAAACCTGCACATGCAACACATTCTTGCCAACGAATATTTTGTCGGCCACTTTCAGCACTTTATACTTTCCGTCCTTGAAGAACACTATGATTTCGTCGATGTCTGAGCAGTTGCACACAAACTCGTCTTTCTTCAGTCCGGTGCCGATGAAGCCTTCCTGACGGTTGATGTACAGCTTCTGGTTGGCCTCAACCACTTTCGAAGCCTCTATCGTGTCGAAGCTCTTAATCTCGGTGCGGCGCGGATGCAGCTTGCCATACTTTTCCTTTATGAACTTAAACCAGTTCACCGTGACGTCGGTCATGTGTGCAAGGTCGTTGTCGATGTCCTCTATTTCGGCCTTTATCCTTGCAATGAGCTCGTCGGCTTTGTCCTTGTTGAATTTCAGTATGCGCTGCATCTTTATCTCCATAAGGCGCAGAATGTCGTCGCGCGTCACCTCGCGCACGAAGTCTTTCTTGAACGGAGTGATGCGCTTGTCGATGTGGGCCACTGCCGCATCCATGTCGGGTGCGTTCTCAAAGCCCTTGTCCTTGTATATGCGTTCCTCGATGAATATGCGTTCGAGCGACGCGAAGAAGAGCTGCTCAAACAGTTCGCCGCGCCTTATCTCGAGTTCGCGGCGCAGCAGATGCATCGTGGCATCAACCGAATGGCGCAGCACGTCGCTCACCGTGAGGAAGCACGGCTTGTTGTTTTCAATAACGCAGCAGTTGGGCGAGATGTTTATGCCGCAGTCGGAGAAGGCGTAGAGAGCGTCGATTGTCTTGTCGGGCGACACTCCCGGTGCGAGATGCACCTGTATCTCGACATTGGCCGAAGTATTGTCGTCAACCTTCTTGGCCTTTATCTTGCCTTTCTCAACGGCTTTAAGAATGGAGTCGATGAGCGTGGCCGTGGTTTTGCCGAAGGGTATCTCGCGTATGACGACAGTCTTGTTGTCGAGCTTTTCTATCTTTGCCCTCACCTTAACTATGCCTCCGCGCTGGCCGTCGTTGTAGCGGCTCACGTCGATATATCCGCCCGTGGGGAAGTCGGGATATAGTTGGAAGTCCTCGCCGTGCAGGTAGCTAATGGCCGCATCGCATATCTCAACGAGGTTGTGCGGAAGAATTTTCGAGCTCAATCCCACGGCTATGCCCTCGGCACCCTGCGCCAAAAGAAGCGGAAACTTGGCCGGAAGCGTGATGGGTTCTTTGTTGCGTCCGTCGTAGCTGAGCTGCCATTCGGTGGTTTTCGGGTTGAACACCACGTCGAGGGCAAACTTCGACAGTTTTGCCTCGATGTATCGCGGCGCGGCTGCGCGGTCGCCGGTGAGAATGTTTCCCCAGTTGCCCTGGCAGTCAACAAGCAGGTCTTTCTGCCCCATCTGCACCAATGCGTCGCCTATCGAGGCATCGCCATGCGGGTGAAACTGCATTGTGTGGCCCACGATGTTGGCCACTTTGTTGTAACGGCCATCGTCCATGCGCTTCATCGAGTGGAGTATGCGCCGCTGCACGGGCTTCAGTCCGTCCTCTATATGGGGTACTGCGCGCTCGAGAATGACATACGACGCGTAGTCGAGAAACCAGTTCTGATACATTCCGCTCAGATGGTGCACGGCAGAAGCGTCGAAACGGTTTACCGGCTTGTAGTCGGTGTGTTCCGCTTCGCCCTCGGCTGAAGGCCGGCTATCGTCAGCATTCTCCGTTTCAGTTGCGCCGTCGGTGTCAGCCACGGGCTCCATGATTTCGTCGTCTAATGTTTCGTCGTCCATTCTATGCAGTTTTAAGGTGGGTTATATAAATTGGCTTTGTCAGATTGCGGGGATGTTTTCGAGGCCAATTTGTCTGCAAGTGAAGAAGTATAGCTAGCTATACGACTGAACGAGCAGACGGATTGGACCGAAAAGTAACCGCAAGATGACAAAACGCAACCCGTTATATTAACTCTTGTTTTGCGGTGGGAATTTATAGAACCCACCTTAAGGGTATTGGTAGCAGTGGTTTAGTGCCGCCACGGCGATGTAGCGCCACGGCAAATGGGTTTGCACAAAATTAGTAAAAAAATCCGACTGTTACAAATTTTGTGTCGCAAAAGGATTTTTTGCCACCTACAAACACGAAAAGCGGCAGTCTCACTGTCATGTGAGCCTGCCGCCTTACATAGTGAGGCAATGTGTGGCCTCGTTTTAAGGCACGCACTGAGGTGTGCCTTATATGGCTTGTGTCACCAACCGCCGCCGGGGCCGCCGCCACCACCGGGCCGGCCACCGCCGCCTCCGCCGCCTCCGCCGCCTCCGCCGGAGCTACCCGACTGCGTTACGGTTGACGACTGGTTGATAGTTGTAACGGTCTGTGCATTGGAAACCGTGGCATTGGCAATGAATCCCTGCCACTCGTCGTCGCCGCTCACGCTGCTGCTTGTGCCCACCGTGTAGGTTGAACCCACCTGCATCGAAGGCGACGATGTGAGCAGTGTGGCGCGGTTGTAGGCGCGCGGAAGTTTGAAGGCATAGATATTGTTGCCCGAGTTGTCGGCAAGCGTGAGATATACGTTGCTTGAATACTGGTTGCCGCTAACCACTGCAACGGGCTGTGTTGTCACCGATGAGGTGGGAGTGCTCGTCGATCCGCCAAGACCAATGATTGTTCCGCCGGTGATGGTGAATGTGTTCCAGTCGCAGTCGAAACCATCTTCAGGTTCGGTGGTGCCGAGAGCAATCACCAGTCCGCCGCTTATTGTGAGCGTTCCGTTGGAGTCTACACCGTCGTTGTTGGTTGCGCACGAATACACGCGGCCTCCGCTTATGGTGATGTTGTTTGATGCATTGAGGCCATCGTCGTAGGCATTCACCACCACATCGCCGCCGCTAATGGTGAGGATGTTCTTGCTCTCGATGCCTTCAGAACCTTCACCGCCCGTGGTGCTCACGTTTATGTCGCCGCCAGAGATGTTGACATTGCCGTCGGCACGCATGCCCTTGGGCGACACGGTGTCGCGGTTGTAAGAATACTGACGGCCGGTTGTCGTGATTTTCACCGTTCCGCCGGTAACGTTTATGTCGCCGTCGGCGCTTATGCCCTTGCCGCCGGCACCCGTGCTCGACAGCGTTAGAGTGCCGCCGCTTATTGTCACGGTGGCATCGCACTTGATTGCGGCGCAGCCTTTGGTGTCGTTGTCGGAGCTGTCATACATTCCGCCGCCAGTGGTGGTGATGTATATATCGCCGCCGCTCACGAAGAGCGAGTCTTCACTCTTTATGCCCTTTGCCGCATCGGCAGTGACATTGATGGTGAGCGTTCCGTTCTTCAATATTGTCTGTCCGTTCTGCTCGTCGGTGTCGTCGTTGGTCTTCGACACCTGAATGCCGTCGTCGCCCACGCCGCTGATGCTCACCGTGCCGCCTTTCATCTCGAAATACTGGTTCACGTTGAACCCGTCTTTCTGTGCCTTGAGCACCTTTATCGTTCCGGTGGTTTTCTTCAGCTCCACATATTCGTCGCCGAAGAATGCGTGTTTGGCGTTGCCCGTGATTTCGAGCGTGCCGCCTCCGGCAAACTCAGTGTGGCCGTTCACGCGGAAGCAAGCCTTCTGGTCGCCCGAAGCTGCATCGGAGAGTGTGTTCACCGTGCCGTCGGCCAGTTTCACTGCTATGCGCTTGCCGTTGTCAATGTCAATGGCTGCTCCCTTGGCACTGGTGAGTTGCAATCCGTTGAGCACCACCGTGGCCTTGAGCTTACCGTCCATATAGAACGAACCGTCGCTCGAAGCGCCCGACAGTGTGTAGGTTATCTCGCTGGCAAGTGTCTCTGCCTGCACGAGGCTCACGTCGGCTCCCGACACCGTTGCGGTGAGGTCTTTGGCCACATTGCCTGCCACCGTGACCCAAGCCTCGGTGCCGTTGTATACCACGGCCACCGTGTTGTCGTCAACGGCAACGTTGTTCACCACGATGCTGTCGATGTCGGCCACATTGAATGTCTTGCCCAATACGGTGAGCGTTGTGCCTGCGTCGCCGTATGTCATCATGTCGGGCGAGGCCGTGACGGCCGTCACCACATGTCCGGTATATACGTTCATCGTCTGGGCTGAGGCCGCTGCACAGGCGGCAAGGGCGACGAGCGTTGCTGAGAGATGCTTCATCTTACTGCGATTTTAGTTGTTGTCGTGTTTGTCTTCACAATGTATATGCCGTCGGCCAGTTCACGGCTAAGGAAGCGTGCGGCCGTGTTGCCCGCGCTGAAAACCGACACCACCGCACCCGACGGTGTGGCTATGACTGCCTTGGAATGGGCGGGCAGAGTGAGTGCAATCTGCCGTCCGGCAAGGCGCACGCCGCAGTCGGCGGTGAGCGAACTTATGGCCGTAACCTCCTCGGTGGAGAATTGCATCGAAGCGAGTGCAGCAAGGTCGAACGTGACGGTTTCGCCCGACTTCGGAATTGCCACAAGCTGTCCGTTGCTGAACAGCATCTTCAGTCCGTCAGACGGCACCGTCATGTTTTGCCCGTTGCTCGGACTGAACATGAAGTACTCATAATCTGACGCGTGCCCGGGCATGGCTGCCAGCCAAGCGAGGGCAGTGATGACAAGTAGCTTTTTCATTTTGATTAAATATTAGTGCGTTGTTTCGTTGTCTGCTATTTTACAAATTCCTCTAATATACCTTATTCTATTATACAATCTCCACAAAAATAGCACTTTTGCCTCATATTCTAACACATTTATCAACAAATGACATATATTTGTCAACCAACACCCCGCAACAATATGGAAATTTGTTTCGATGCCGTTATTTTAACATTTCAAAATCGCCGACAATGCCAATTCAGCGCGGCAATGCAACAACGGCACGCAAAAACGCAATTTTCAGCCGTTGGCGCAACACGCTTTGTGTCAATACCTTCGCCATTGTTGTGTTTTAAACAGTCTTTCAAAACTGGCGCAACACCCGTTTTTCACGGCCAAAACAAGGCTTGTTTGCACCACCGACAAGCCTTGTTCGGCATCGAAACAAGCCGTATTTCTCCACAAAAGAAGCCTTATTCGGGCTTCGCAACGGGTTTGCCTATCGTTTTTTCATGCCCATGCACACTCGAAACGGGCATTATATGCCATCGCAAACCGCTGGATTTACAATTTCCGTCGTCAAAATATTTTACCAAAAACCACGCGTTTTTAACTATTGGAGTCGGGCACAATGCATGAAAACGAAATATTAGTGTCCGGTAAAGATTTGGTCTAACATAGTAAAACTCTGAATGGTTGTTCTTTATAAAGTATTGGGAAACATTGGGCTTACTTTGTCTAATGTATAGATTCCTATCTATTGCCCCTGAAAGGGGCGCATATTATAGGATAGGGGCTTGCCCCT
>CAVKCP010000003.1:0-68250 GCA_963654815.1 Lachnospiraceae bacterium
CTTACTTTTTTCTATTGAATAGTTTTCTATTCATTGCCCCTGAAAGGGGCGCAGATTATAGGATAGGGGCTTGCCCCTATCTATCAAAGCACACCGTCTTTTGCCCCTGTAAGGGGCGTATATTTCAACATTACAATGAATTATGCGCCCCTTACAGGGGCAATTTTAGTGAAATCCATAAACGCAGGGGCAAGCCCCTGCGCTATATTCTGTCGTCCCTACGGGTCTCACCCGTTGCAAAGTTTTTACCGGACGCCAATACTTTTAAACAGTATTTGGACAGAAGACCATGTGGAGTCTGTCTGTCCAAAGAATTCCTTTTCGGCCGGTTTCTCAGAACCCGCGCTCAGCCCAGTCGCCCCGGTCGAGCGTGCGGTAGCCTATGGCTTCGGCAAGATGCTGCGTGGTAACACGCTCTGAGGCATCGAGGTCGGCAATGGTTCGGGCCACCTTCAATATGCGGCTGTAGGCCCGTGCCGAAAGCGAGAGCTTGTCCATGGCCATGCGCAGCATCTCCATTCCGGCCTCGTCGGGCTCGGCATATTCGTGTATCATGCGTTCGGTCATCTGGGCATTGCAGTGTATGCCCTTGCAGTTGGCGTAGCGTGCAGTCTGAATCTCGCGTGCCTTGATGACACGCTGGCGTATGACGGCGCTCGGTTCGCCCGGTTGCGACCGCGAAATGTCCTTGAACGGCACGGGAGTAATCTCGCATTGAATGTCGATGCGGTCGAGCAGCGGCCCGGAGATCTTGTTCATGTAGCGCTGTATCTGCCCGGGCGAACACACACAATGGTGAGTAGGGTCGCCATAGTAGCCGCAGGGGCAGGGATTCATGCTCGCCACGAACATGAACGAGCACGGGAACTCGACGGTGTATTTGGCCCGCGAGATGGTGATTTTATGGTCTTCGAGCGGCTGGCGCATCACCTCGAGCGTGCTTTTGTTGAACTCCGGCAGTTCGTCGGCAAAGAGAACGCCGTTGTGGGCGAGCGATATTTCGCCCGGCTGCGGACTTGTTCCTCCGCCAACAAGGGCTGCTTCGGATATGGTGTGGTGCGGAGCGCGGAACGGACGTTGCGAGATGAGCGACGTGCCACGCCCCAGTTTGCCGGCAACACTGTATATCTGCGTTGTCTCGAGGCTCTCGGCAAGGGTGAGCGGAGGCAGTATTGAGGGCAGACGCTTTGCCATCATCGACTTGCCGCTGCCCGGCGGGCCCACCATTATGAGGTTGTGTCCGCCGGCGGCAGCCACTTCAATGGCGCGCTTCACGTTGTCCTGTCCGCGCACGTCGGCAAAGTCGAGGTCGAACTTGTACTGCCGCTCGTAGAACTCGCGCCGCGTGTCTACCCTTACTGGTTCGAAATGCGCCGCGCCGGTGAGGAATTTCACCACGTCGGTCATCGACTTCATGCCGTAGACATCGAGGTTGTTTACCACGGCGGCCTCGCGCACGTTCTGCTCGGGCACTATAAGTCCCTTGAAATGCTCGGCTCTTGCACGTATGGCTATGGGCAGCGCGCCCTTCACGGGCTGCAAGGTGCCGTCGAGACTGAGCTCGCCCACAATCATATATTGCGGCAGCATGTCGGTGACGATGTTGCCGCTGGCGGCGAGAATGGCCACGGCGAGGGGAAGGTCGAAGCTGCTTCCCTCCTTGCGCAGGTCGGCGGGGGCGAGGTTTACGGTTATGTCGGCGTGCGGAAACTTGTAGCCGTTGAACTGCATTGCCGCAGCTATGCGGTCGCGTCCCTCGCGCACTGCGGCGTCGCCAAGCCCCGTGAGGCGGTACATTACGCCTGCCACGAGGCTCACCTCTACCGTCACCGTGGTGACTTCAAGACCGTTTACTGCGGCGCAATAGGTTTTTACGAGCATGGGGGTGGGGTTTTTACTGTTGTTTGAGCTGCTTTGACAACTCGTCGTAGCTCATGCCGCAGCCAACGACACGGCCCTTACGCACGAGCATATTGTCGGGAATGTTGTAGAAACCGAGGTCACGATAGAGGCGGCCTTCAATCATCTTGCCGTCGCACAACACGGGCAGAGTGAAGCCTTGCTGCTTCATGGCACGGCGGGCAGCACCTGTGTCGGCATCGAGACTGAGTCCCACTACCTTTATCTTGCCGCCGCTCTCGTCGCGGCGTTGCAATACCATGCGCAGCATGTCGATGCTCTGGTAGTTCCACGAAGCCCACACGCATATCACGGCAACGGGTGCTGCGGCGATCGACGCGCCCGTTATGGTATGTCCGTCGATATCGCGCGCGGCAAACTGCGGCATGGCCGAACCTGCGGCAGGCGGTGTAGGCCGGCGGGCCATGTCGAGCAGGCGGCGCAGATAGGCATTGTCGGGCTGGGCGGCAAGCATCTGCTTTATCAGACGCTGGGCTTCGGCATAGTCGGGCGTGTTGGTTTCGATGAAATATTTGCGCACGAGCCAAGTGCCGACAACCGATTTCGGGTGGTCGGCAATGAACTGACGGGCATATTTCACGGCCTCGGGCGGAGAGGCATTGGCCACCTGCTGGCGGAAATCGTTCATCAGTTCGTTGTCCTTGGTGCCCTTCACGGTGAGCTCCTTAAGGTGTGATGCGTCGCCCTTGACATCGACCGACTTGCCGGGCTGGGCGAAGATGGGCTGCTCGGTGAAGTTGGGAAACACGAGCATGAGCGTTGCCGGGCGGTCGCAGGCGATGTCCTTTGAGAAGCGTCCGGCCTGCACTTTAATGGTATCGGTGCCGGGAAACGCGCCGTCGGGGCTGTAGACATAGAACTCGCCCTGGTTGAGGTGGAGGAGCCTGCCGTCGATTTTGAAGTGACGGCTGTCGGTTCCGCATGCCACCAGAGCCAGGGCGAGCGAGAATGTGTATAGGATTTTTCTCATTCCTTATCTTTATAGGTGGGTTCTATAAATTGTCTTTGTCGGATTTCGGGGCTGTTTTCGAGGACAATCTGTCTGCGAGTGAAGCAGGATAGCAGGCTATACAACTGAACTATCAGACGGATTGAACCGAAAAGAGACCGCAAGATGACAAAACGCAACCCGTTATATCAACTCTTGTTTGCGGTGGGAATTTTATATAACCCACCTATATTCAGGGAAACGACTATGTGTAAACGACGGTGGAGAGCCGCCCCGACCATGGCCGGGCAGCCCTCCACCGTGTGGTTTGGTTATTTCAAGAGCGACAACTCGAGGTCGTTGTCGGCATATTCTTTCAGAGTGGGGTCTTTCTTGAGCGCATCTTTCAGATAAGAAGAAGCAGCAAACTTGTTGCCACGGCGTGCTGCAACGATGGCGTGCAGATAGTCGGTCATGGCGTCGGGCACTGCCACCTTGTCGAGGGTCTGTGCTGCTGCGGCGTAGTTCTTGTTGAGAAGCTGGGCGAGAGCAGCGGTGTTGGTGTTGGCACTGCCGAAGTCTTTCTCGGCCTGTGCGTAGTTGCCCTTGGCAATGTTGAGTGCTCCGAGGGCTGCACCCACGTTTTCAGAACCAGCGGCCTTCGATATGTTGGCCTCGGCATCCTGCGTGTTTCCGCTGATGAGCGAGAGCAGACCGAGATTGGCGCTTGCCTCAGGCGTGTCGCTGCCAAGCTGCTGGGCCTTCTGCAAATATTTCTTAGCAGTGTCGGTGTCGCCCTTTGCTATGGCCAGGGCAGCAAGGTTGTTGTAGGCGCGGTAGTCGCGGTCGTAAATCTCGGCTGTCTTCTTGTAAATCTCTTCCTGCTTTGCGCGGCTGTCTTCGAGGGTAGCGGCATAGAGCAGTTCGTCGGGACTGAGCTTTGTGGCATCACTGTTGTATTGTGCCTGTATCTCATCGTCTGAACGTCCGATAGTCTCGTAGTTGATTACAAGACGCGAGCGGCGCAGTTCGGGCAGGATGCCGTCGGCGAGGTCTTGGAAACCGGCCGACATGTTGCGTATCTGCTGTTCGCGCTCCTGCGGGTCTTTATACATGGAGAGCACGCGCAGAATCACGTCCTTGTCCTGCAGGTTCGACGCCTGCACCAAGCGCTGGAAGCCGTCCCAGTCTTGTGCGGTGTAGTGTGCATCCACGTCGGCATTCACCTTTGTCTGCTTGAGCTGTTCCTTCACATATTTCTCCGACACGTCCTGACGGTTGCTTGCCAGCTTGTCGTTGAACTTCACGCCGCCGTCGGGCGATGCATAGGCTGCAACCTCCACGTTCTGTATGTTGAAACCTTCGCGGTCGGCGTTGATTTTCTTAAGCATCTGCACGAATTCCTGCACCGAGTTGTTCTTCAGTTCGGTCTTGCGCAGATTGGCCTGGTTGATGAGGAAGCGGATGTTTGCTTCCTGCTTCTGTGTCTTTACACGCTGGAATGAGTCGGGAGCTATGCAGCCTCCGTCGCTCAACAAAGTCTTCTTGTAAAGCTCAGAAGTAGCTATTACTCCGTTTGCCACTTTCACAGCAGGCACGTCGCACTTCTTGCTGCCCATGCGTGCATCGAATGTGAGATACATCTCGCTCTTCTGCATTTCGGGCACAAAATCAAAGCTTGTCTTCATCGTGTAGCGTCCACCTACACGGTAGGAAATGGTTTGGTTGTTGCCCATAACCTTTTCTCCCTGGAATGTTGAAGACTGTCCTTTGGCCACCATTCCGTTGGCATAGCGCAGCTCGGGGGTCACTGTTACGGTGGCGTTGCGCTTCATGTATTTCTCGGGGAACACTCCGCTCACCGTGGCGGGCACTTTTCCGCCCTGCGTTTCTAGCGGGTTTGGGGTTACGGTGAAGTTGTCGGCCGAGAGGGGGCCGAGCTTAGAGCAGGATGTCATAAGCAGCACCGAGGCTGCCGACAAGAGTAGCAAGTTCTTCTTTTGCATTGTAGTAATTTGTGAGTTAGTTGTTTCACTGTTGTCAGTCGGGGCGCGCACCGCTTCATTCAAGGCCTCCGACGGGCCGATAGCAAGGCTTTTGCGCGCACTGCATTTGCATTACAAAGATAGCGAGTAAATGGCGAAGCGTGTAATTAAGCCCGTTTTTTTAGGTTTAATTAATATAATGTCATCGCGTGCCGGGGGTGTGCTGCCATTGCCAAGTGGGCGCGGCGGCAGAACAGATAGCGGCTATGCGCACAAAAAAAAGCGGTGGCACGCATCGCCCGCAAAGGGTTTGCATGCCACCGCTTGGGTGACGGTGCGGCAGTGAAGGCCTTGTGTGGCCGTGCCGCCCGAATGTTTGTTTATTGCCGTGTATTACTTAACAACGACAGTCTTTGTAGTTCCGTCAGAATACTTCACAACGTTAACGCCCTTAACAGGAGCAGAAACCTGACGGCCGTCAACAGTGTAGCGGCCTACAACCTTCACGTTGTCGTTGGTGTCAACGCTCTTGATGCCGGTGGTCTCACCGTCGGAGATAGCTACAGAGTTGCACTGGTTAACCCAGAGGTCGGTTGTGTCGCTGGTGTAGAGGTAGAGAGCCTTGTTGGCAGCGTCATAATAGAAGGCAGGAGCGCTGACGGCTGCTACTACGTGCATCTGGCTGTAGTCGTAATCGTCGGGGATTTCGATGCCCTTGTATTCCATTGTGAAGTTGTCGCCATCCCAAACGATGTTGTCGCCCCAAGCATAGTTGGTGAGGACAGCGCGCAGCACGTTGTTGTGAGCGTAGCTGTTAATCCACTTGCCATTGTTGAGCTGGCGGCTCTTCAGTCCGTCTTCTGTGAGGTAGAGAGTGAGCACACCGTCGTCGAGAATCTTTGATGCATTCTTCACACCCTTACCAGTTACCTTCACGTCGAGGGTTCCGTCGTTGTAGTTAGCAGTGATGCCCAGCGAGCAAACTGCAGGTACATAGGCGTTGCTCTCGTCGATGATGTCGCTCAGGTCGGCTGCGCCGTCTTCTACAGAAGTGTAGCCTGTGAGGACAAGACCCAGATAACCGGTGCTGTAGTTGTCCTGTGCATAGTGGTAGAAGCGGTTGAAGTTGGCTGCAGGATAACCGCTTATCGAGATATAAGTGATGTACTGCGAGTCGTTGATTCTGTATTCGTCGGTTTGCGAAGTGCTGAGATCGCCGTGTATCGATACCCAAGCGATGTCGTCGCGGTCTTTGCAGAGCTGGTTGAGCACATCGTAGCCTTTGGGGCAGTAGGTGCACCACTGCGAAGTGAAGTGCTCTACGAGCTGCTTGTGGTGCTGTACCGACTCGGTGTAAGCGCGCATAACTGAGTAAACAGTGTCGTTGTCGAGCTTACCTGTGGGTGCGCCGCCATTCATGCTCTTTACATAAAAGCTGAAAATGTGTGCGCCGTCCTCGATTTCAGGAACGTTTACATTGACGCCGAGAACCTGCTGGTCGGAACCGAGGGTCTTGTTGCCAGTAACCTGACCTATTTCCTGGCCGTCGATAGCCATTCCGAAGGTGTAGTTGCCTGCTTCAAGCTCTTCAGAACCGGTGTTCTTGCATGCGAAAGCAAACTGGAATGTGCCGTTCGACTGAATGAAATGCTTGTCAACCTGGCTTGCGGTGATGTTGATGTCCTGCACGAAACCGTTGGGGTTTTCAACGAGAACCTGGATGCAGAGGTTCACATACATAGAACTGCCAGAGCCGTCGCTCAATGCAACGGGCACCCAACCGGCCTCGGTCTGGTCGCTGTAGATTTTTCCGTAACCTACAAGTCCGCCGTAAGAAGAAGCTGTTCCGCCGCAGAAATTGTAGCAGTCGTCGGTGTAGCTACCACCGCTCTGTGTGCTCTTCTGGGTGTATTCCATACCCACGAGAAGGTCTTGCGGATTTGAAGGAATGGTGTAGGGAGAGTCAAACACGATGGTGTTGTAGTTCATGTTGGTGATTTCGCTGTTGCTTATCGTAATCACCTTGTTGGCAGTTGCGTCCTGCGATGTGAGGTATTCGCCCACATTGTAGGTGTAGTCAGACTGCATGGCGCTTGTGTTGGCAACGAAAGCCTTCACGTTGCCGAGCTTCTTGTAGAGCGGGAAACGCACTGCAAGAATTTTGCATCCCTCATAGTCGGAAAGCAAAGACGAGCTGAGGATGGTTCCGATTTTCGATGCGTCGGTTCCGGGGAAGCCGAAGAGAGTAGAAGGATTGTCGGAGTTGGTATTGCCGACATAGCGCTGGTTTTTCTCGAGGGTAGCCTCGGCACGCTTGGGAGCGTTAGCCTTCACGCCAGAGAATGCTTCAGAAAGGAGTGCCACCTTGTTGGGCAACTGCTTGTACAGGCTGTTGTCCAAGGTCTTCTGTGCACTTACTGCTGTCGCCGACAGGAGAAGCGCTGCCAATGGAAGTAAAATTTTCTTCATACTGTAAAAACTTATTTATAAAAACTACTTTGTCTTTTTGTGCGGTTATCTCACGTTAACCTTTCTCACGCTTCCGTCGGAATACCTCACGATATTGATGCCTTTGCAAGCCGACGAGATTTGCTGTCCGCCTACGGCATAGCGTGCCACGACTTTCTTTGAGGTTTCGTCGGTCACGCCGTTAATGGCCGTCGGGTCGCGGTTTACAAGGTTCAGCTTGACAGTAGGGCCGTCGGTCTTGTAGACCCAACGATACCTTTTCTTTCCCTGACTGTTGAGATATTCCTCCTGAACGTTCACGAGCAGAGTGAGTTCTGCATTTACTTCACCGTAGTCGGTGAGGTTGTTGAGATACCACTCGGTCTGAAGTGAATTGTCGGCATAGTCTGCACTCATTGCCCCGGCACTCGTTTCGTTGGTAAGCGGAGAGGTTGCTGTCTGACAAGATTGCGGGAAACAATATTGGAAAGTGCCGTTGTCGATGCGCGTAACTTTCACGCGCAAGGCCGCACCAAGCACCTCGTCGCCATCGTAGTTGGGCTTAACATAAAGCCCCGACTCTATCATTCCGGGATAAAGTCCAAGCGGGTCGTCAACTATAGTGGTGCGTGTTACCTCTGAACCTGAGGTCACTTCGGTGCCGTCTTCGTTGACAAAGCTTAATGCACGGGCGTAGTCGGTGTCGCTTTGGGCAAACGAGGCCAACGCGCCCAAGAATGCGGCACAAAACAAAAATATCTTTTTCATAAAACTGAGAGTTAATCGTTTGTTTCCTTTTCTGTTATTGATTTCTTGGTTACTTGCTGCACTCCGCCGTCATTGTAGACGAAAGCCACCACCGAAACGTTGTCGGCGTTGTAGTTTTCGGGCAGAGTATAAGAGTAAGTATTGAGCGTGTTGACGCCTTCCTGCACCTTGATGTCTTCGCCCCAAGTGCCGTTCACCGACGTGCGGAACACGTGGTTGTGCACGTATTCGGCGTTGACTTTGCCGTTGGGCATCATCTGCATTGCCGTTATGCCGTCTTCAACGAGCCACACCTGCAGCTTGCCCGTGGTGTTGCCGTCGGTTCCGAACGATGCTATCGATGTGGTGAGCTGGCGCGACGAAGCGTAGTAGGTGTTCTGAACGGTGAGCGAGAGCGTTGCTTTCTTCTGCACTTCGTAGCTCACGTCGTCGGCCCATGTGCTGTAATCTTCGTTTGGTTCGGTGTCGCGGTTGAACACTACCCAGGGCTGTCCGAGCTTGCTTTGGCTGTCCCAGTTCTTGTAATAGGCATTGCCCTCGTCGGTTGCGAGGCCCACAGGGTATCTGGTGCTGCCGTTGAAACCGAGCGGTCCGCTGTGAATGCCCACTGCAATGATGTTCTCTTCGCCGTAGGTTTCAACTATTTTGTTTATTTCTTCGGTTCCGTTGGGGCAGTTGATGCAACGCTGTCCTGTGAAATCTTCTATCAAGACTGCACGTCCCACCTCGGCGGGCTTCACATAGGTTGTACGCTTGTCGGGGTCGATGTCGCTGCAGGCTGTTGTGAGCGCCACCGTGGCAAGAGCCACAACACTGTAAAATATATTCTTTTTCATCATGCAGTCGTTCAGAAGTTATAGTTGTAAGACACTGTCACGCCCTTGCTTGCGGGCACATATCGGCACACGCCTCCCGAGCAGTTGTAGCCTGCGCGGGTCTTGCCGTAGCCCACCTGAAGGCGGTGTGCGCCTGTGGTGAACGTCACCGAACCGGCGAGGTAGTGCTCCTTGTGGGTGCCACGGGTGCCGTCGATTGCACCTTCGGAGGTGTAGTAGGGCGTGTTTCCGTTATATTGGTCGCTCACGGTGAACATGAAATGCGGCAGAACAGAGAGTTCGAGCAGTCCGTACCACCAGTCGCCCTGGTCTTGTTTGGTGTGCAGATACTGTGCTTCGCCGCGCAGTGTGAGCTTGTTGTTGAACCTGTATTTGCCCTCGGCAACCACGATGTCGGAGTGTATCATGCCTCCTTCGCCCTCGATTACCGATTTGTTGTAGAACTGGTTCATATACATAAGGTTGAGTTGGAACGACTTTGAGAGTTTCTTCTCAACCTGTACGTTTATATCCTGATAGTAGGTTTCGTCGCCCCATTTCCAGAATGCCGATCCATATCCGTCGGTTCCGCGTGCTCCGCCGTCATGGTTGTTGCGGTCGAGAGCGTGAATGTGCGAGAAATTGAGTTTCAGGCTTGTGCCGTACTTGCCTCCGAGCGCGGTGTGGCGCTTGAACTTGTAGCCCACTTCGGCCTGGTATGCCCACTCGCCGTTGGGTTGTGTGGCATAGGGATAGAGTGCAGCGAGTGCGTAGGTCTGCTGCATTGTGAATGCGGGCAGGTGATTGATGAACGACGATGTGCCGCTCTCGTCGCGCTTACTGCGGAACGACATGTTGTCGCTGCGCTTTGCCTGCAACAGAACGCTCATGCCACGGCGCGAATAAGAAGCCGAGAGCATGGCCACATATCCTTTACGGTAGATATAGGGATAGTTCTTGTCGAACGACGGGTCGTCGGTTTTCTGTGCGTATTCGGCGAGAATGTTGAAGTCGCCTTTCTGCAGATTGGCCCTCACGTCGAAGGCGTTTACATTTTCGGGAAGGTTTAGTGTGTGCGTCGGGTCGGCGTAGATAGTCTTCGACACTTTCTCGTGTTTGTTCACCCACGATGCTCCGAGGGTGAGGAATGTGCGCGACTCCTGCATTTTCTTGAACCACTCGTCAACGCTCAGTTCCAAGTCGGCACCGCTCACGAGTGCGTTGTAGTCCCAGTAGCGGCGTTGTGTGCCCATCACGGCCTTTACCCTCACGCCTTTGAAGGGGCTTGTCACGAGGCGGCCGCCAAGCAATGAGTTGTCGATACCGAGCGAACGCTCCTCATAGGTGCGCAGGATGAATCCCGAGCCGAACTGTTCGTAGAAGTTTCCGAGCGTGAGTTCAACGTTCTTGAGTTTTCCCTTTACATAATAATAAGGCACACCCCATCCCTTGAAATCCTTTTCAAATCCGGGCAGAGGGTGGTCGAGATATTCCAGCCGCACGCCTGCGTCGACATATTTGCTCATGGCATGCACTTCTGCATAGGTATTGGTGAGCACTTTGTCGTCGTAGGTTCCTGTTCCGATATTGTTATCCTCCTGCGGAACGAGGATGTCGCTCTGGATGCTTCCTGTGACGGTAATCTTGTCTTTCTGTTGTTGCTGTGCCGACGCCGAAGCCGCCGACATTGCCGCAAGCGCAAGCGGCAGTATTTTGTAGAAATCCATGTGGCTTTACGGTCGGTATGTTATTTCTTGCCTACGAGTTCGCGCACTTTCTCGATGAGTTCGTTTTCTGCGCCCTCGGTATATCCGTTGTGCTTGGCCACGATGTTGCCTTTGCCGTCGCACACGATGACATAAGGTATTGTCTGTATGCCCAGTGCGCGCTTGAAGTCGCTGTTGGGGTCGAGCAGCACGTCGTAAGTCCACCCGTGGTTGTCAACGAGCGGCTTCACTTTGTTTATGTTCTGAGCCTGGTCGATGCTCACGGCATAGAGCTTCACGCCTGTTTCTTCCTGCCAATCTTCATACACCTCGCTTATGGCCGACAGTTCGCGGTTGCACGGTTTGCACCATGTGGCGAAGAAATCGATGATGAACGGTTTGCCGTCGTTGGACAGAGTGTCGGTGCGTACGGTTTTCCCGTCGATGCTCTTGAGTGTCACCGAAGGAAGCTGGGCGTTTGCCGTAAGGACAAGGCCGAGCAGGAACAGTGTAGAAAGTAATAATTTCCTCATAGCAGTTTCTATTTTGTTGCAAATTTATAAATTAATAATCTTTTCAAGCAAATATTTAGGGTTAATTTTGTATAAATAGCCTACAAATCGCATTTTTAGGTGCATTCAGCTTTTCACTCTGCCATTTGTGCGGCCGCACGGCAAGAAAAATGAAAAAAGTGGTGCTTTGTCGGCAGCCGAACGAAACCTTGCCGATGTTGCCCGTTTGGTGTCCTGATTGACGGCCATGCAGCAGGTTCTGCCCCACCCTATGCCGAAATGGCCGCACAAGGAGGCAAATGAGACAAAGGAGTAAAGAAAAACAAAAGGCGGACGGGTCAAGAAAATCCGTGAAGTTCAGGTTGTTTTTTGGCCCGTCCACCTTATTATATATAACTATTGGTATCCGGCAAGATATTGGTCCAACATAGTAAAACGTTGAATGGATGTTTTTATAAGGCTTTGGGAAATGCAGGGCTTAATTTTGTCTATTGAATAATTTTCTATCCATTGCCCCTGAAAGGGGCGAAGAGTATAGGATAGGGGCTTGCCCCTATCTCTCCCAGTGCCACATTATTTTGCCCCTGTAAGGGGCGTATATTTCAATCTCACAATGAATTATGCGCCCCTTACAGGGGCAAATTTAGTAAAACACACAAACGCAGGGGCAAGCCCCTGCGCTATAATCTGTCGTCCCTACAGGACTCACCGGTTACCAAATATTTACTGGACACCAATATATATAACGACCATATTTCTTGCCTCAACAAAGACGCTTGTGGGGCAAGCAGTCGTTCATTGCGTTTCTATGGCGATGTTATTCTGCCTCGACAAGGCTCACCGCGCGTTTTGCGGCCTGCGGAGCGCGTCCGGCCTGCGGAGTCTGCGGTTTTGCCACGCGCTGCGGCACTGCGCCAGCGTCTACCGACGATGCCTTCGACGGAGTTGTGAACTCAACCATAACGAGTTCGCCCCATTCGTCGTTGGCATTCTTGCCTATCGACGCAGCATAGTAGGTTGTGTTGGGCGATGCGTTCCACTGAGCCACGTCAACACCATACTGGTCCCAGTAGGGGTCATATTCGTTGTCGGTCTTCAGATATTCTACCACTTTGTCCTTGCCCCACGACTCTTCGTAGGCCTTTTTCTCGATGAGCATGTCGCGGTGGAGTGCAGTCTGGTCGTTGGGCGTGTAGGTCACGGTCTGGTAATAGCCGCTGGTTGCATCGCCGCCAAACTCGCCTATCGATATTGTCATCTTGGCTTCGCCCTGGCCGCCCATCTTCTTTGTGGCGCATTCGGTCTTCACGAGCGAGGCGTAGTTGCCGTCGGCATCGAGCGGCTGCACATACATTTCATAGTCGGTGCCCGGTGTCAGACCGGTGATTTCCTTTATGAACGTGCCCGAGTAGCTCTCGCCGCTGAACTGCTTAATCATGTCGCCCATGTTGGAGAAACCGAACATCGGGGCCCACTGCAGGAACTGCGCGTCGGCTTCGCCTTTCTTGAATATACATATATAATATTCCGACACGTCGGCGTTGGGCTTGAAGCGGAACTTCACCGATGTGGTTGTAGAGCTTTCAACGGTGCACACGAGCTGCGGGTCGCCCACAAGGTTGGCCGCCGGGGTGGTGAAGCGTGCGCGCGAAGCGTCGCATGCCGTGCCGTAGCCGTCGTAGGCCACGGTGAACACGGTGTAGTCGGTGCCTGCCTTGAACGGAGTGTCGAAGCCTGTCATCGTGGCGTTGGTGAAATCGTCGTAGAACTGCGAGCCGCCGTATAGGTCGAACCACCGTGCGAGCACGTCGTCGCTATAAGCCCCTATCTGTGCCGTTGGGCGCACGTCGATGCGGTATGACACGCAGTCGTCGGTTTTCTTCACTGCCACCCACACGGTGTCGCCGCTGGTTCCGGTTGCATACTTGTTGAATGTCACGTCGGCACGCACGTCGCCCTCCACCGTGGCGAAGGTTATACTGTCCACGCTGTTCACGCGGTGAGCGGCCACTGCACCCGATTTCTGGTGCACGAGCAGGCGGTTAGGCACTGTCTGTGCGCCGGCCGTCACTGCGAGTGCGGCAAGCGCCAAGGTTGAAAATATTTGCTTTACCATAATAAATAACGTTTTTTCTGCGGTCTTTGCCGTTGTTTACACGTTTCCCAGTGTGCCGCACGCGGCTTTTGCCTGCGCATCGGCTATTGTCGGCAAATTTAGCAAATATATTCCGAAACGCAAAGGTTTGTCACGAAATTTGCTCCCCACACGCATGTTATGCTACACATCGGCAGCTTGGGCATTACGCCGTGACCACGCCTCACGCGTGCGCAATGTTTTAGTCTACAATGCATTTTCGCGCTTTTTCGCTTGGCTGTTTCGGCGAAAAAACGTATATTTGGAGCATTATTCTGTAATAATAAAAAACGTCAAGTGTAAGATTATGGTTGTATATGTTGCAAATCCGCTTTACGATGCCGTCTTCAAGTATATTATGGAAGACGACCGCATCGCCAAGACAATCCTTTCGGCATTGCTCAAGAAGAAAGTCGTCGACGTGAAAATACGCCGCAACGAATATGCCAACCTCACGCGCAGGGAAACGATTTCAATGTTCCGCATCGACTTTGCCGCAACCGTTCTCGACGAGTGCGGCAGCCCATATCTTATGCTCATCGAGCTTCAGAAGACATGGCTGCCCACCGAAACGCTGCGCTTCCGCCGTTATCTTGCCCTGCAATACAACAACGAGGAGAACATGCGCAAGGACACACACGGGCATTTCGCAATCCCAATGGTGGCAATTTACCTGCTCGGGCACTGCGTGGGCAAGGTGAACGCTCCTATATTCTATGTCAACCACCATGTCTGCGACTACGACGGCAACGTGGTGAAGGAAGGCATGCCCGACCCCTTCGTCGAAAGTTTGCAGCACGACAGCATCATAGTGCAGATTCCGTTGTTGCACGGGAGGGTGAACAACAACCTCGAAAAGGTGCTCAGCCTGTTCGACCAGGCCAATGTGGCCGACGACAAGAAGGTAATCAAGGTTGACGACCAGCAGTTTGAGGGCGACAACGACATGCAGTACATCGTGCGCCGATTGCAGTCGGCAGCCGCCGACCCTGAACTCCGTTTCCAGATGAATGCCGAAGACGAGTTCTTCAAGGAGATAGAATCGAGAGACACTCTCCTTATGGAAAAGGAAGAGGAACTCAAAAAGAAAGAGGGACAATTAAAGGAAAAAGACGGACAACTGAAGGAAAAGGACGGACAACTGAAAGAAAAGGACGGACAACTGAAAGAAAAAGAAGGACAATTAAAGGAAAAAGACGGACAATTAAAGGAAAAGGACGGACAATTAAAGGAAAAGGACGGACAATTAAAGGAAAAGGACGGACAATTAAAGGAAAAGGACGGACAATTAAAGGAAAAGGACGGACAATTAAAGGAAAAAGACGACATGCTTCGCACCATGATTCGCGGCATGCAAGAAAACGGCATGACAATAGAAACGATTGCCCGGATGCTTGGCAAGGCCAAGGAAAGCATAGAAGAACTTTTATAGTATCGCCCTTTCCGGTCATCCGCCTTCTCCATGTACGCCGCCGACAGCGGTGGAAACTGCGGCACACAACAAGAGAAAACGTAATATTGGTAGTGCCTGTATGGAGCCGTTTTGATAACTTTGCAACCGCTACAGCGAACAATAAAGCACACCACATGGAGAATGACAGAATAATACACATCGACACCATCGACGACTACAACAAGCTCTTCGGGTTTGAAACGCGCCATCCGCTCGTGGCCATTGTCGACATGTCGAAAGCCCCGCACATGGTGCCGGGCAAGGTAACTTACAGCTACGGGGTCTACTCGCTGTTTCTCAAGCAGACCTACTGCGGCGACATCACCTACGGCCGCCAGCCCTACGACTACCAGGAAGGCACGGTGACAAGCTTCGCCCCGGGCCAGGTAATCACCGTCGACCACAAACCCGACTACAAGCCCAACGCCATAGGGCTGCTTTTCCACCCCGACCTCATGCGCGGCACCGAGCTCGGACGCGACATCTTGCGCTACACATTCTTCTCCTACGACGTGCGCGAGGCACTCCATCTGTCGGAAGAGGAAAAGCAGATTTTCCGCAACTGCATAGCTGCCATACAAACCGAACTGAGCCATTCCATCGACAAGCACACCCGGCAGCTCGTGTGCCGGAACATACAGCTGCTTTTAGACTACTGCATGCGCTTCTACGAACGGCAGTTCATCACGCGAGAGAATGCCAACCGCGACGTGCTCGCACGGTTTGAACGGCTGCTCAACGAATACTTCTCCGCCGGCAACGCAAGCCGCAACGGCTTGCCCACGGTGAAATATTTCGCCTCGGAATGCTACCTCTCACCCAACTATTTCGGCGACCTCGTGAAGAAGGAAACGGGCCACTCACCGCTCGAAATCATACACAAAAAGGTGATAGGCATGGCCAAGGACGCACTCGCCATGCCCGAGAAGAGCATCACCGAAGTGGCCTACTCACTCGGATTCCAATACTCCCAGCACTTCAACCGCTTCTTCAAGCGGGGCACAGGCATGACTCCTTCAGAGTGGCGCAAGGCTCTTTGAAGGCGCATCGCAACCGCGCCACGCGCGTGCAGCACATGCCGCACGGGCGTGCTCCAATCGCTGCACGCACGCGCCGCATCTGCAACAGGCGGCCGACGGGACTTGCGCAATGTTTAAAAAAGTATAAACAGCACTGCAAAAATTAAACGCCTGCGGCACGGATTGCGTCAAAATGCACAGATATGAAACGTACTACTATATTTATTTTACTGTGCCTCTTCGCCATTGCCGCGTCGGCACAAGGGCTTGTAAAGGGCAAAGTACTCGACAAGCAGACTTCGGAGCCGCTCGGTTTCGTCAACGTGAAGGTAACACGGCAGGACGGAGGCAAATTCGCCGGGGGCGGAATGACCGATGCCGACGGCAACTTCAGCGTCGACGGACTGGCGTTGGGCAACTACACACTCACCCTTACCTTTGTGGGCTACAAGGAAGTCACGCGCCAGTTCACACTCACCTCGTCTGACCGCGAGCAGCATTTCCGCCTCATCTACATGGCCGAAGACGCGCGCCAACTGCGCGGCGTGACGGTGACGGGACAGAAATCGACCATGAAGCTCGAGGTTGACCGCAAGACATTCGACGTGGCACAGCTCATAAGCAACGCCGGACAGTCGGCCAGCGACGTGCTCGACAACGTGCCGTCGGTGGAGGTTGACAACGACGGCAACGTGTCGCTGCGAGGCAACACAAGCGTCGAGGTGTGGATAAACGGCAAGGCATCGGGCCTGAACAGCGACAACCGCGCCCAGATATTGCAGCAGCTGCCCGCCGAAAGCATAGAGCGCATCGAGGTAATAGACAATCCCTCTGCCAAGTTCTCGGCCGAAGGATCGGCCGGCATCATCAACATCGTGCTCAAGAAAGACCGCAAGGCCGGCTACTACGGTTCGCTTCAGGCCGGCGGCGACACGCGCGGCGGAGCCAACGCAAGCTTCAACATCAACTACAACAGCGCATTGCTCGACGCCTATCTCAACATAGGCTACCGCCACCGGGCCAACACCGGCTACTCGCAGAGCGAACAGACGAGCGACACCTACGACCAGACCTACCGGGGCGACGACTCGCAGTGGGGCAACAACATGTTCTCGCGCGCCGGACTGACACTGCACGCCACCAAGAACGACGACTTCTCGCTCAGCGGAATGCTCATGCGCGGCGGCGGACGCAGCAACAGTGCCACACCTTATATATATACACCCAAGCGCAGCGGACTCATGCCCTACACCCTCGACCGCCTCACGCGCACCAAAGACAACATGGGCATGTATTACGGCGAGTTCAGCTACCGCCACAATTTCAGCGACAAGCACTTCATCGACTTCACCGCCGACATGAGCAAGTGGAGCATGGACGGCGACAACTGGTATCAGGACTCAACCGTTACACAAACCGGCTACGGCACAGCTCCCGACGTGGCCTACAGCTACCAGTACCGCCCCAACCACATAAACAACCGCCGCAGCGAACTGAAACTCGACTACGAGAACCAGATTACCAAGGACCTGAAGATCGAAGCAGGCTACCAAGGCGAGTTCTCAAGGGAGAACACGCCACAGGAATCGTATGCCGACGCCACGTCGTGGAGCGGCGACAACGCCACCGAAGACAAGCTTTTCTACAACCGCTTCAAGTATAACCAGGACCTGCACGCCTTCTATGCCACACTCAACGGCCGCCTTGGCAAGCTCGGCATAATGGCCGGACTGCGCGGCGAATACTGGCGCGTGAACACCGAGAGCTACACATGGGAACAGGAACACGACGCATCGCTGCGCGAGAAGCCTTTCAAGAAAGACTATTTCCAGCTCTTCCCGTCGCTCTTCATGTCCTACCAGATCACGGAGTCGCAGCAAGTGCAGCTCAACTACACGCGCCGTCTGCGCCGTCCGTGGGGCGGACAGCTCAATTCTTTCCGCGACACGCGCGACGCCACCACCGTGTCGTTCGGCAACCCGCTGCTCACGCCCGAGTACAGCAATTCCTTCTCGCTCAACTATCTCAAGACCTGGACCGAGCACTCGCTCCTTCTCAGCGCCTACTACCGCCCCACCACCGACGTGATACAGCGCATAAGCTACAAGAACTCGGCCGACGGACTGTTCTACTCCACCTCGATGAACGTGGCAAAGAGCCTCAGCTCGGGTTTGGAAATGACGCTCAAGAACAAGCTCTTCCGCATACTCGACCTCACCACATCGGCCAATGCCTACTACTACAAGCTCAACGGCTTCAGCTACGACATCGACAACCAGACCGTAACGGGCGAGGGCAACCACAACTTCACATGGAACGCGCGCATGACGGCAAGCCTCATCCTGCCCTACGACATCTCGGTGCAGGCCACCGGACGCTACAATGCGCGGCAAGTTGTAACGCAGGGCTACCGCAAGGCCAACTACAGCATCGACCTCGGGGCACGCAAGAATTTCTTCAACAAGATCATAACGCTCAGCATAAACTGCCGCGACTTGCTCGACTCGCGCAAGTTTGAGATTTTCACCAGCGGCGACAACTTCACGCGACACCAGATACACCGCCGTGGAGGAAGGCGTGTGAGCTTCACCGCCACGTGGAATTTCGGCAACATGAACCAGAAGCGCCGCCCGCAACACAATGACCAGCAGGGGCAGCAGGACTTCGACATGCAACAGCAATACAACGGCGGCGGCGAGTAGAAACGCACCAATATTACCACCACACTATGGCGGCGGCACGCAATGGATCAACACTCCGGCGTGCCGCCGCCTTTTCTGTTTGCACGCCGAAAAACACCTATGAAAAGCCAAAATGAGGGCAGATGACTAGTTTTTTCGGTTTTTTGACCTGTTTTTATTGCCGCATCACGCAACTTATTGCTATTTTTGCCTACCGAAATACCATGCACACGCATACCAAGAAAACTAAAAGTAAAAATCATCCAAAAACAATCCTAAAGAAATGAGAAAAACACTACGACTACTTTTGTGTGCCGCCATAGCCATGACAGCGCACAATGCCGGCGCAATCGACATGAAAACACACGTCAGCATCAAGCAGCCGGGCAATCCGGCCAAGACCTACGCACTCTGCGACAACAACGGCAAGCTCGTGCCAAGGCAGGGACGGTTGCCTCTCGACATCACCGCCACGGTGACAGGTGAGGCCGACGGCGAGGAAACTGTGAAGGTTACGTTCACCGCGCGCGAAACGGTTTACTTCAACTTCGGGGCCGAGGCCGGCACCTCGCTCAGATCCGACGACTGCGAATACTATATGCCGGGATTCTGGTATCACCGCAACATGCGATCGCCAAAGGAAGCTCCTTCTTACAAGACCTCGAAGAGATGGAACTTCCGCGAAGACCGTCTATCGTCGCCACTGAGCGGTGTCTACGACACCAAGACGGGCGAAGGCATGACGGTGCTGCGCCAGCCCGACGCGCCCGAAGAGGCTCTCACCACGCACACCGAGGGCGAGGTGATAGTGTCGGGACGCACTTCGGTGGGCTATCTCGGCTTCTCGGGCGACGGGGCAACGGCAAGCCTCACCTTCGGCTACCCCTACACCGAGACCCCGCGCCGCTACATACGCAAGCTCACACTCGCTGCCCCGGTGCAGGCATTCGCATGCCTCAAGCCAGGCGAGAGCAAAACCGTGACATGGCGGGTGCGCAAGACACGGCAGGCAACCTACGGCGACTTCGTGACCGCCACCTGGCAATACTGCTTCGACCGTCTCGCGCCGCAGCCAATGAAGCCTCTCTACACGCCGCAGCAGATGAAAGACGGCATGAGCAACTACTTCACCGCATCGTATGTTGACAAATATGCACTCAAGTTCAACTCCGGCCACACCATAAAATGCTCCGACTGCAAGCCCTACCCCCACATGCAGATAGGATTCTGCGGCCGAGTTCTGCTCAACGCCTTCAACGCCGTGGAGTATGGCGAGGCCAACGCCCGCCCCGAACTGGTGCGCATCGGCAACGAGATATTCGCCTCGTTCCTGGCCAACGGCTTCACCGCCGCAGGCTATCTGCACGACAATGTCGACTTCAAGCACGGCATGCCGGCCGACAACGAGGCCATACACTCCATACGCCAGCAGTCGGAAGGGGTCTACGCAGTGCTTCTCTATCTCGACTACGAGAAACAGCACGGCCGCAAACACGCCGACTGGGAGAAGCGCATACGCACACTGCTCGACAATTTCGTGGCCATACAGAAAGCCGACGGAAGCTTCGCACGCAAGTTCCACGACGATGCCTCCGACATAGATGCAAGTGCTGGAAGCACGCCTTCGGCTACATCGGCACTCGTAATGGGCTACAAATACTTCGGCAACAAGAAATATCTCGCCGCAGCCAAGCGCACGGTTGACTATCTCGAAGCCAACATAATATCGAAGAGCGACTATTTCTCGTCTACGCTCGATGCCAACTGCGAGGACAAGGAGGCCGCAATCAGCGCCGTCACCGCCACCTACTACATGGCCATGGTGAGCAATGACAAGCAGCGCAAGCACTACACCGACCTGTGCCGCCGCGCCGCCTACTTCGCACTCTCGTGGTATTACCTGTGGGATGTGCCCTTCGCCAAAGGGCAGATGCTGGGCGACCTCGGTTTCAAGAGCCGCGGATGGGGCAACGTTTCGGTTGAAAACAACCATATCGACGTGTTCGTGTTCGAACTTCCGCACATAGTGAAATGGCTGGGAGAAAACGGTGCCGACAGCCGCTTCGCACGCATGTACGACGTGATTTACAACTCGCTCAGCCAGCTACTGCCCACAGCCGACAGGCTCTGCGGCATAGGCGTGGAGGGATTCTACCCCGAGGTGGTGCAGCACACCACATGGGACTACGGACGCAACGGCAAGGGATTCTACAACGACATCTTCGCCCCCGGATGGACAATAGCGTCGCTTTGGGAGATGTACTCGCCCACACGCACCTCCGACTTCCTTACAAGAAAACGATAACGACGGACAAACAAAAACTGCAAACAAAAACAAATGAACAAGAAACTACCCTTAATAGCACTCGCAGCCGCACTCGCCACGCTGCCGTGTGAGGCCGGCAACGGCGGCACCTTCACCAATCCCGTGACGACAACAAGCCTGCCCGACCCCACCGTGATACGCGCCGACGACGGCTATTTCTATCTCTACGCCACCGAAGACGTGCGCAACCTGCCCATATACCGGTCGGCCAATCTCACCGAATGGACTTTCGTGGGCACGGCATTCACCGACAACTCGCGCCCGAAATGGAACGCCGAAGGCGGCATCTGGGCTCCCGACATCAACCGCATAGGCAGCAAATATGTGTTATACTACTCCAAGTCGGTGTGGGGAGGCGAGTGGACCTGCGGCATAGGAGTGGCCACCGCCGACCGACCCGAAGGACCTTTCACCGACCACGGGGCTCTCTTCACCAGCCGAGAAATAGGCGTGCAAAACAGCATCGACCCCTTCTTCATATCCGACGGAGGCCGCAACTACCTGTTTTGGGGCAGTTTCCACGGCATATACGGCATTGAACTCACCGACGACGGTCTGGCCGTGAAGCCGGGATCAGAGAAGAAAAAGGTGGCGGCAAACTTCATGGAAGGCACTTACATATACCGCCGCGGACAGCACTACTACCTCTTCGGTTCGGCAGGAAGCTGCTGCGAGGGTGCACGCAGCACCTACCACGTCACCTACGGACGGGCCGAGAGCCTGTTCGGACCTTACTACACCAAGTCGGGCGACCGCCTTCTCGACGGCGACTACGAAACGCTCGTCAGCGGCGACAGCCTCGTGGCCGGACCGGGACACAACGCCGAAATCGTGACCGACGACGAAGGCACCGACTGGATGCCCATGCACGGCTACCAACGCAGCGACCCCGACGCCGGACGCGTGACTTGGCTACAACGCATCGACTGGCGCGACGGATGGCCGGAAGCATCCGGCGGCACCGTGGGCAAGACTCAACCCAAGCCCGCATTCGGGCAGATACACATGGCCGACCCCACCATTTTTGCCGACAACGGCACCTATTATCTCTACGGCACTACTCCCAAGCCCGACGAAGGGTTCTGGGCATACACCTCGACCGACCTCATCAACTGGACTGGTCCGGCAGGACAGCGCGACGGTTTCGCCCTCGACGGCAACACCTACGGCTCCAAGTTCTTCTGGGCTCCGCAGGTGTTCAAGCGCGGCGACAACTACT
This sequence comes from Lachnospiraceae bacterium, assembly GCA_963654815.1. Classification (GTDB taxonomy): domain Bacteria; phylum Bacteroidota; class Bacteroidia; order Bacteroidales; family Bacteroidaceae; genus Prevotella. The sequence goes on from CAVKCP010000003.1 coordinate 21,915, forward strand.
TCATGGCCTACTGTGCCAACGAACACATCGCGATAGCATCTTCGCAATCGCCGCTCGGACCGTTTGTCCAGCCCGCCGACACCACTTGGCGCATACAAGCCCCAGTGAGAGAGATAGACCCCTTTGTGTTCACCGACACCGACGGAAAGTCTTATCTCTATCATGTGCGCCTCGATAGGGGCAACAGAATATATGTGGCCGAGCTCAACGACGACCTCATGTCGGTGCGCGAAAACACCGCACGCGAGTGCATACACGCCGAGGGCGGATGGGAAAATGCCGAAAATGCGGAGTGGCCGGTGTGCGAAGGCCCGACGGTAGTGAAGGTTGACAAGACTTATTACCTATTCTATTCGTGCAACGACTTCCGCAGCAAGTCCTACGCCGTGGGCTATGCCACAGCCCCGACACCGCTCGGTCCGTGGAAGAAAGAGCCTCAGCCCATCATCTCGCAGCACAACACCGGTATGCCGGGAACGGGACACGGCGACCTGCTGCGCACCAAGGACGGACGTTGGATGTATGTGATGCACACCCATTACAGCCAAGACCAGGTGTCGCCGCGACGCACTGCCATTGTGGGTCTGCGCCTCAAAGGCAAGCGGTGGCAGGTGGAACCCGGAACGTTCCGCTTCATCTCGCGCGACGGCAACAAGTAAACCGCAGCGCAACCATGCAAAAGGCGTGGCAAGGGCAATGCCCCGGCCACGCCTTTTCATGTATATTCCCGCCATGTGGGCGGCGGGAGAATTGTGTCAGAACGTTATCTTTCGTGTCACCACTGTGCCGTCGGCCAGCTCAACGCTAGCTACATACATTCCCTTGCCATAGGCTGCGAGGCTCACGGGCGAGTTGCTGTAGCTGCGGCGCAGAAGCCTTCCGTCGCCGCTGTAAAGCTCAACCGAAGTTATGTCGGCATCGCTGCTGAACGATAGCTGCCCGTTGCGGCACTCAAATTTCACCTTGCCCGGCACTGTCTTCACGCTTGCCTGCGCAATGGCGGTGGACAGATTGCCGTCGGTGAGGCCCTGGAAGAAGATGGAAACGGGGAAGTTGCCGTCGTGCTGACCCTCGGCATTGCCGTTGAACTCGGCATCGGGCACGGTGATGCGCACCTTGTGTGTGCCGGCCTTCACAGCTCCGAGGTGAATGATGCGGTTGTCTATCACGTCGCCGGGGCACCAGTTGCTGAACGACTGCCACTCCTCGTCGGTCTTGGCAGTAGCTCCGTAGATGCCGTTTGACTGTGTGTTGTATATGCGCCAACGCTCGCAGCTTGTGCGACCCGGGCGGTAGGTGAGCGCGAGGTCGCCGTCGTAGTAGATGAAATGCATGCGGCGGCAATACTCCTCACCATAGTGTGCCACGCCGTCGGAGTCGAGATAGCCGCCCGCACCGTGGTTGGAGGTGACGATTACGAGCTGTGCGTCCTGCACATCCTCGGGCACTTCAAAGGTATAGGTCTTTGTGGTTTTGCCTATGGTGTCGGTTGCATTCTCGTTGTAGTTGTTGAGATCGTTGCCCCGGTATTCGGGGTTTTTCATCGTAATGGGCACGAGCACGTTGTCGTAGACATCGCCGGCGGCCGGCGTAGAGGTGGTTATATCGAGCGAACCCTGGAATGTATCTACGCGTCCGGAGCATCCCGAAATCTGCTCCTGGGCTGCATAAGGCACTCCGTAAATCTCGTATTCGAGCCACAGGTCGTACTTGTCGCGCAGGCGGCGGTCGCGCAGAATGTAGCTAAGATAGTCCATGCTGTAACGGTAGGACACCGACTTGGGCGAACGGTTCATGTTCATGAACGGCGTGATGAAGCGTCCTATCTCAATGCGCTGCACGTCGTCGTAGTTGTAGGATGCGCTGCCTTTGGGCACAAGGGCTATGTTCATGTTGCCCACGCGGTCGTAGTTGTCGCAGCAGGCATACACGCGAGCCTTGATGTTGATAGTAGATCCAATCTGTGCGAGCTGATCGTCGGTGAGGCGCACGGCATACATCGAGGTGGTGTGGCGCAGTATTCCGTCGTCGAGGTCTTTCGCCTCGTCGGGCAGATTGGTAACGAGATACTGGTCGTAGAATGTCACCTCGTCGTAGATGTGCAGTGTTGTGGTTGTGCTTTGAGCCGCCACGCTGACGGCGGCAAGCGGCGACGCCGCAATGGCTATTGCCGCAAACGATTTCTTAAGAGTAGATATTTTCATAATCGTGTGTGTTATCTGAAAAAACGTCATTATTGACTTACCTATTGAACATGTGCCGCACACGGCAGCGGCACGCTTCTGCCGCCTACCGGTAGAGATGGCCTTGGCGTGCAGTAGAATACAATGCAAAGGTAGGCAAAAATCTCCAAACGCGAGACTTTTGCCTACCTTTTGTTGCGATTTGCAGCCAACAGCCGCAAATATGTTGTCAAATTATAGCCGTGGCATGCTCCTTGACGTGCGTGCCTACGGCTTGCATGTGATTGTGCGGCGTGTCATTTCCGCCCGAAATCGGCCGGAATTTCTCCCCATTTGTCGGTTTCCCACTTCACCACCTCGTTTTTCAGGGTGTGCGTGCGCAGCCATGTTTCGGCACGGGCAATAACCTGATGGAGCTGCTCGGTGCGCGCATTGCGCTGGAGCTTGGTCTTGCACTGTTTCTTGCGCACCCACAGAATGGCGTTGTAGGAGTCGGAGTAGACGGTCTTTCCCGTCACGCCCTGACGGTCGAGCAGTGCCAGCGCATGCACGATGGCGAGGAATTCGCCTATGTTGTTGGTGCCGTGCACCGGCCCGAAATGAAACACCTGCGCGCCGGTGGCAAGGTCGATGGCCTTGTATTCCATTGGCCCCGGGTTGCCGCTGCACGCTGCATCCACTGCCCAGGCATTGGCTGTCACCCCGGGAGGGAGCGGCAGCACGGTGTCGTGGCGGTAGGCCGGCGGGTTTTGTAGGGTCTGCATCGGTGTCGTCGCAGTTTCGTTACATTCTCTCGGGCACCTCTATGCCGAGCAGAGCCATGCCGTTGCGCAGGGTCTTGGCCACGTTCTTGGCGAGCACGAGGCGCACCGTTTTCTCGTCGGCAGTGTCGGCCGAGAGTATGGAGTAGTCGTGGTAGAACTGGTTGAAAGCCTTTGTCAGTTCGTAGCAGTAGTTGGCTATGCCGCTGGGCGAGTAGTCTTTGCCGGCCTGTTCAACTGCCGCTCCAAACTCGCTGATTTTCTGCACGAGCTCAATCTCCTTCTCGTTGAGCGGCATGGTGGCTGCGAGCTTTTCGGGAAGCACTATGCCTTCGGCCTCGGCCTTGCGCAGGATAGATCGTATGCGGGCGTAGGTGTACTGAATGAACGGCCCTGTGTTGCCGTTGAAGTCGATTGACTCCTCGGGGTTGAAGAGCATGTTCTTGCGTGCATCCACCTTAAGAATGAAGTATTTCAGAGCTCCAAGACCCACGACGCGTGCTATTTCGGCACGCTCTTCCGCGCTCATGTCGCCGAATTTACCGAGTTCTTCGCTCGTCTTGCGTGCGTCGTCAATCATCGCAGCTATAAGGTCGTCGGCATCAACCACGGTTCCCTCGCGGCTCTTCATCTTGCCGTTGGGCAGCTCCACCATTCCGTAGGAGAAGTGGACAAGTTCTTTTCCCCATTTGAAACCGAGCCTGTCGAGCAGTATTGAGAGCACCTGGAAGTGGTAGTTCTGCTCGTTGCCCACAACATAAATCATCTTGTCGATGGGGAAGTCGGCGAAACGCATCTCGGCGGTGCCTATGTCCTGTGTCATGTAGACGCTGGTGCCGTCGGAACGGAGCAGCAGCTTCTGGTCGAGGCCCTCATTGGTGAGGTCGGCCCATACCGAGTTGTCGGGCTTGCGGAAGAAGAGTCCCTTCTCAAGACCTTCCTCCACCTTTTTCTTTCCCACGAGATAGGTGTTCGACTCGTAGTATATCTTGTCGAAGCCCACGCCGAGTGCGTGGTAGGTTTCGTCGAATCCGGCATACACCCAGTCGTTCATCTTCTTCCAGAGCGCGCGCACCTCGTCGTCGCCCTGTTCCCATTTCACGAGCATGTCGTGTGCTTCCTTGATGAGGGGCGACTCTTCCTTGGCCTTTTTCTCGGCCTCTTCGTCGGTCATTCCCTCTGCCGTGTACTTGCCTTTGAGCTCGGCCACCTCCTCGCGGTAGTGCTTGTCGAAGGCCACATAGTAGTCGCCTATGAGGTGGTCGCCCTTCTTTCCGCTTGTTTCGGGCGTTTCGCCGTTGCCCCATTTGAGCCATGCGAGCATCGACTTGCAGATGTGTATGCCACGGTCGTTCACTATATTGGTTTTCACCACGCGGTTGCCGTTGGCCTCCATAATCTGTGCCAGCGACCAACCGAGCAGGTTGTTGCGCACGTGTCCCAGGTGAAGCGGCTTGTTGGTGTTGGGCGATGAGTATTCAATCATCACGAGCGGCGAAGTGGCCGTAGCCTGCTTCTCGCCATATTTCGGGTCGGCATCGATGTCGTTGAGCAGTCCCAGCCACGCCTCGCGGGCCACCACAAGGTTGAGGAATCCCTTAACCACGTTGTAGGAAGCCACTGCCGGGCACTCGGCCACGAGTTTCTCGCCTATTTCGAGAGCGGTGTCCTCGGGTTTCTTGTGCGACATCTTGAGGAAGGGGAACACCACGAGGGTGAGGTTTCCTTCAAACTCGCGCTTGGTTTTCTGCAACTGTATCATCTTGGCAGGCACTTCCTGCCCGTAGAGCCCGGCCACCACCTTGGCAGCCGCAGCGGTTATCTGCTGTTCTATATTCATTGCTTTTATGTGTTATCGCTGTTGTTTGTCGTGGCCTGCCGCACCGGGTAGTGTCCCGTGCGGCGTTGCCAGTGAGTGTCAAGGCGAAGCCTAACTTATGCAAAGTTAGTGCAAGCCGAAGGCAACCGAGCTCGCTCGGATTGCTGAGGCGAAGCCTAACTTATGCAAAGTTAGTTATTTTAATTGTCACTTCGGCATATTATGGATTAAAATAGCTACTTTTGCAGCCGTCAAGACACGTTTGCGAATTATTGGTGCATAATAAAAAGCTATTGGTATCGGGCAAGACATCGCAAGCGGCAAGTCCCGTAGGGACGACAGATTATAGCGCAGGGGCTTGCCCCTGTGTTTGTATTCATCAACGTTATTGCCCCTGTAAGGGGCGCATAATTCATTATGAGGTTGAAATATACGCCCCTTACAGGGGCAAAGGAGCAAGTTTTCGGGAGAGATAGGGGCAAGCCCCTATCCTATATTATGTGCCCCTTTCAGGGGCTACTGACAACGAATTCCGCATGTGCAAAAGTAACCCCCAAATATAAAAAGACATTGTAAGAAGGTCATACATTCAATTATCTTACAATGTTATATTAAAATTTTACCGCATATCAATATTTGCGAATGGAGACACTGAAGGAAAAGACGGCCAAAGGCCTCATGTGGGGCGGACTCAACAGCGGCATGCAGCAGCTTGTGGGCATTGCTTTCGGCATTGTGCTGGGGCGTTTGCTCTCGCCGCAAGACTACGGCATGATGGCCATGATAAGCATTTTCTCGCTCGTGGCCACGGCCTTGCAGGACAGCGGTTTCCGCACGGCGCTCACCAATTTGCGCGATCCCCGCGACAAGGACTACAACTCGGTGTTCTGGTTCAACATCATCATGGGCGTGTCGCTCTATCTCATTCTCTTTTTCTCGGCGCCTCTCATAGGCCGCTACTACCACACCGACAGCGTGGTTCCACTCTGCCGCTACGCCTTTCTGAGCATTGTCGTGGCCTCACTGGGCACGGCGCAGTCGGCCTGGCTGTTCAAGAATCTCAGGGCAAAGCAGCAGGCCAAGGCCGCAGCCGTGGCCGCAGTGTCGTCGAGTGCGGTGGGCGTGGGCATGGCTTTCGGCGGCATGGCCTACTGGTCGCTTGCCACCCAGGGGCTGGTCTACGTGTCGGTGAACACCGCACTGCAATGGCATTACTCGCCGTGGCGGCCGAGCGTGAGGGGCATCACGTTTGCCCCGGTGCGCAGAATGTTCCGCTTTTCGTGCAAGATACTCGCCACCACAATCATGACACACGTCAACAACAACGTGCTCAACATTCTTTTGGGGCACTATTTCTCTCCGCGCGACACCGGCAACTACAACCAAGCCTACCAATGGAACAACAAGTGCTTCTCGCTCGTGCAGAGTATGGTGGCCCAAGTGGCGCAGCCTGTGCTCGTGGGACTTGACTCCGATGCCGAACGGCAGCTTCGCGTGTTTCGCAAGATGATGCGCTTCACGGCTTTCATAACGTTTCCGCTGCTCCTGGGGTTCGGTCTTGTGGCTCGCGAATTCATCGTTGTCACCCTCACCGACAAATGGATGGAGAGCGCGCGGCTCATACAGATGCTCTGCGTGAGCGGTGCGGTGGCCCCGATATGCACTCTTTTCTCAAACATGGTGATTAGCAAGGGCCGGTCGGGCACGTTCTTCTGGTGCACCTTCTCGCTCGGTGTGGCGCAGATTGCCATGATGGCCGCGATATGGCCGTGGGGAATACGCACCATGGTGGCGGCCTATGTTGCGCTCAATGTGGCATGGCTCATGGTGTGGCTGTTCTTCGTGAGGCGGCTCACGGGCTACGGCTACCGCATGTTCGCGGCCGACGTGCTGCCCTTCGCGCTTGCCGCCGCCGCTGTGATGGCTGTTACTTACATGGCTACTTCGGCCATAACCGCCCTGTGGCTGCTGCTCGCGGCACGCGTGGTAATGGCCGCCGCACTTTATTTTATCGTGATGCGCGTGGCAAGGGTGAAGATTCTCGACGAGTGTCTCGACTTCGTGCTGCACCGCCGGCGCGGCTGACACGGCTTTTTCTCCGCTTGCCCATAGGGCGCGTCAGAACTCGTCGCCACCGAATTCGTCGGCATCATCGATGCACTGGCGCACAAGGCGCATGTCGAACCCGCGTCCCATGGCGAAGCGAATGAGCTTGGCCGACTCCTCATATTTGTTTTCCGCTTTCAGCGAACGGCGTTTGGCGGCAATCAGCGGGCGCAGGGCTTCAAGCCATTCCTCGTCGGTCACAGCATCGATGGCGGCTTCTATGGTGGCGGCATCAACGCCCTTGTGATAGAGAGCCTGCTCAATCTTGCGCCGTCCCCAACGGTCGAAGCGCAGTTTGTCGCGCACAAACAGGCGGCAGAAACGACTGTCGTCGATGTAACGGTCGGCCACAAGACGTTCAACCACGCGTTCGGCGGCATCGGCCGGCAACTGCCACCGGCGCATCTTCTCGCGCATTTCGCCCGAAGAATGTTCGGCCCGCGAGCACATGGCCGACAGTCGCGACAGGGCTTCCTGCTCGGTTATTTCTTTGTTCTTGCTTGAAAACATCGTTTTTCCCAATTTGATTTATTTTCCAATGGCCGCAGACGCAGGCCATTTCAGCGCACGGCCTCGACAAAGCGCGGCTTCATGAAGCAGTCGTCAACCACCCGCGCCTGTGCAAAGCCCATGTCGGCTATCATCTGCGCGGTGTCGGCCGCGAAGCGCGTGTTGCACTCGAAGAGCAGAGTGCCGCCTTGTGTGAGGGCGGCGAGGGCGTAGTTGGCTATGCTGCGGTAGAACAGGAGCGGGTCGGAATCGGGCACGAAGAGTGCCGTGTGGGGCTCGTGCCGCAGCACGTTGGCCGACATTTCGGCACGCTCGCAGTGGCATATATAGGGAGGATTGCTCACAATCACATCCCAACGCGCGCTGTCGTGCGGCGTAGAGAGGGCATCTTGCAGGCAAAACTCCACCTCTGCCCCGAGCCGCAGGGCATTGCCTCGCGCCGTGGCGAGCGCATCGGGCGAAATGTCCCACGCCTCAACCTCAGTGCCGGGCACGTCGAGGGCTATGCCCACGGCAATGCATCCGCTGCCCGTACCAATGTCGAGCACGCGCGCCCTGTTGCCTGTTCTGCCGCGAAGAATTTCTGTGGTGCGGCCGACAATCCACTCCGTTTCGGGGCGGGGAATGAGCACTCCGGGGTCAACCGCAAACCGATGGCCGCAGAAATAGGCATGACCTATCACATACTGCACCGGATCGGCATCGGCAAGGCGGCGCATCATCGCGTCAAGCCTCTCGCGGTCGGCATCGGAGAGATCCTCAACGCCGCCGCAGAGAATGTCGGTGAGCGAAAGGCCGAAAACATCGTCGAGCACAAGGCGCACAATGGCCTGTGCCTCAGAAGGGTCGTATAGCGGCACCAGAGAGTGCCAGAGTTCGTGGTATGTCATGGTGTGTGGCGCAGCCGCGCGTGTTGTTAATCGGAAGACAAAGTTACGCTTTTTTGCATGAATTACGGCAAAGAAACGTGCAACCTATGGCGTTTTTCCGCAAACTGGATTGTATTTCACGCTGGCGAAAAATAATGGAAATCGCAAAGAAGCCTTAGTTGCAATGCGAAGAAGCCTTGTTTACACTTCAAACAAGCCTTACTTGAAACGCAAAGAAGCCTTGTTTGCAACGGCAAACAAGGCTTCTTTTTAAAACATATCTTTATGGGTGCGCTGCGGGCGCGGCCTCATGCCGTGCCGTAGTGTGTGCACCGGTGCATCATTCTTCGGGCAGCATCATCACGGTTACGTGGTTGCCGGCCTTGTTGAATTCCTTCATGAAGTTGCACACATCCTGTGTGGTGAGGCTTTCAACGGTTTTCTTGTAGTCGGTGTAGCCGTCGTGGCCGAAGCGGTAGTAGTCAGAAATCACGCCGAGCCAGAAGCCGTTGGTCTTCTCGGAGTCGCCCAGCTGCTTGAGCATATACTCCTTCACTTTCTGAAGTTTCTCGCCGTCGCACTTGGTTTCGAGGTTCTTCACCTCGTCGTTCATTATCTGTATGGCTATTTCCTTCTTTTCGGGCTTCATGGGACAGTAGGCGAAGATGCCGAAGTTGTGGTAAGCTTCGCCCAGCGAAGCCGATCCCTGCGCTCCCACCGAGTAGGCTGCGCTTGCCTCTTCGCGTATCTTTGCGAGATATTCCATTGAGAGCACCTGTCCGGCCACGTCGGCAAGGATGTCGTTTTTGAGCGTGTAAGGCATCGTTTCGTTGTGCCAATACATGTAGGCGGTTGACTTGGGAGTTTCCTGTTTGCGCTTGAACACGTTCTGCACTTCGCCTTTCACGAGGTTGATCTCGCGCTTGCTCTTCACGATCTTGCCCTTGGCGGGCAGTGCGCCGATATACTGGCACACGAGCGGACGGATGCTGTCCTCGTCGAAGTTGCCCACGATTTCGAATGTCCAGGCGGCTGCATTGGCTGTGCGCTCCTTGGCAATCTGCAGTATGCGGTCGTAGCTTACGTTCTTCAGACGCTCCACTGTCATCGGAGCCACGCGCGGGTTGTGCGAATACATGGTGGCGTTGAGCGAGTCTTGCAGTGCTGCGTCGGGCGAGATGGCGCGGTTTTTGAGAGCCACTTCATACTGCGACATGAGGTTGTCGTAGGATTTCTGGTCTTTGCAGATGTCGGTGAAGTAGAGGTAGAGCATCTGCAACATTGTCTCGACATCCTTCGGTGTGGAGTTGCCCGATGCCGAAGTGGTGAGCTGTCCGTCGAGGCGCAGGTCGGCATTGGCTATCTTTCCGGCCAGAGCCTTCTGCAGTTCGGTTGACGAGAATGCGCCGAGTCCGCTCATTCCGATAACGTCGTTGAATACGCTCAGGTTGTCGTAGTCGGCCTTTCCGTAGAGGGTTGTTCCGCCGATGCCCCATCCGTTGAGGAGCACCTGGTCTTTCTTGTAGTCGGTTTTCTTCAGAATCACGGTTGCACCGTTGGAGAGTTTCAGCGTGGTATAGCCCAGCTTGGTGTCCTTTGTCTCGCTCTTTATCTTGCCGGCCTTGGGTTTCTTGGCAATGAGCGGCTCGTTCTTCACGTTGTCAACATAGGCGGTTATCTGCTCGGCGCGTGCCTGCTTGATGGCATTGAGCAGACCTTCGCGTGTGGGATATACGTTGCCTTCCTTCTCGTTGTTGAAGCTCAGCACCACCATGTTGCTGTCGTTGGCGGGCACGAGTTCCTTCATGAATTCGTTTATCATTTCCACGGGGAGCACGGGCACGAGCTGTTTCATTGTCTCGTAGGTGAAGTCGATCGACGGCATGGGCTCGTTTTCGAGGAAATTGTCCTTGAGCGGCTCGTAGAGGGCGGCGTTGGTGCGCTTGTCCTTGTTGCTGTATTGCTTTTCGAGCTGGCTGAGATAGTTCTCGGTGTAACGCGAGTATTCGGTGGCGGTGAAGCCGAATTCGGCTGCACGGCGTGCCTCGATGTAGGCAGCCTTGAGTGCAGCTTCGGCAAGGTTAAGCTCCTTGGGCATGATAGAGAGGTCGAAGGCGTCCTTCGTCTTGGCGAAGATAAACTGTCCGCAGTCGGCACTTGCTCCCACGAAGGGGCAGTCGGCGTTGAGCGCAGCCTCGGTCAAGCGGTTGTTGAGCATGGTCATTGCCGCGTTGATGGTGTAGTTGTAAACGAGGTAGGCGAAGTTGTCCTTGAGCGAGTCGGGGAATGTTTCATACTTGAACATGAGCTCGAGGACGTTGCGCTGCTGCTCCTTGTCCTTGTCGATTATCACTATCGGCTCGGCGTTGTCGGGCACCTGCTCGTCGACAATGGGGGCGGCGTTCTTCGGGTTGGTTATGCCTCCGAAGAGTTTCTTTATCTGTGCCTCCACGTGGTCAACGTCAACGTCGCCCACAACGATTATGCCCTGGTTTGTGGGATGATACCATTTCTCGTAGTAGTCGCGCAGTTCCTTGTACTTGAAGTTGTCGATTACCGACATAAGACCTATCGGGTAGCGCACACCGTACTTCGATCCAGGGTAGAGGCTTGGCAGGTTGCGCTCGAACATACGGCTCGATGCGCTTGTGCGCAGGCGCCACTCCTCGTGTATCACGCCGCGCTCCTGGTCGATTTCCTTGGGATCGAGCGTCAGACCGTCGGCCCAGTCGTGCAGTATGAGCAGGCAGCTGTCGAGCGCGCTCTGGCGTGTTGTGGGCACATTCGAGATGTTGTACACCGTCTGGTCGATAGAGGTGTAGGCGTTGAGGTCGCGTCCGAACTGCACGCCGATGCTCTCGCAGTAGCGTATCACGCCGTTGCCCGGGAAGTTGTCGGTGCCGTTGAAGCACATGTGCTCAAGGAAATGGGCCAGTCCGCGCTGGCTCTCTTCCTCCTGAATGGAGCCCACCTTCTGCGCGATGTAGAAGTCGGCGCGGTGCTCCGGCCAGTTGTTGTGGCGTATGTAATACGTCAGTCCATTGTCAAGCTTGCCTATCCTCACGTCGGGATCGACCGGGATGGACGGCATCATCTGTGCCTGGGCGAGTCCGGCGAGAAGCACGAAGACCGCCAACATCAGTTTTCTTAGTTTCATAAATTGACTATTTGAAAAAATAATATAGATTCCGTTGTAATTTGCGTATTTTGCATTTCTAGTTGCAAATTTACATCTTTATTTCATAACAATGCTCCAATGTGCACAAAAGTAGCGCAGTTTTTATCGTTTTTCACAATTTCGCGCATCATTATGTAAATTTTCATCCGCTTGCGGCGGCGTGCCCTGCCGCACCGCATCGGTGCGTGCCTATCCGCCTTCGGGGCGCTGCCTGTTGCGCGGGTGGTGCATGAGTATCTCCTGGCGCAGCTGCGACGAGTCGATATGGGTGTAAATCTGCGTGGTTGAAATGTCCTCGTGGCCGAGCATTTCCTGTATTGCCCTGAGGTCGGCCCCGCCTTGCAGAAGGGCCGTGGCAAACGAGTGTCGCAGCGTGTGGGGCGACACTGTCTTCTTGATTCCGGCGTCGGCGGCGAGCTTCTTCACCATTATCAGCACCATGGTGCGCGTGAGGTGGGCTCCACGGCGGTTGAGAAAGACATACTCCTGTTCGCCGGGTTTCACGCGCATAACGTTGCGGTCGTAGAGCCAGAGGCGTATTTCGTGCAATGCCCTGTCGGATATCGGCACGAGACGTTCCTTTCCGCCCTTGCCGAATATGCGCAGATAGTGCTCGTCGGCAAACACGTCGGCAAACTTGAGCGTAACGAGTTCCGACACGCGCAGGCCGCACGAGAAGAGCGTTTCAACTATGGCGCGGTTGCGCTGGCCTTCCCATTTCGACAGGTCGATGGCATTCTCCATCATGTCAACCTCTTCGGTGGAGAGCACTTCGGGCAGATGTTCGCCCGTGACGGGGGCTTCGAGCAGTTCGGCGGGGTCGTCTTTGAGAGTCCCGTCGAGCACGAGAAAGCGGAAAAACGATCGCACTCCGCACAGAATCCTGGCTTGCGTGCTCGCCCCAACGCCCAGTTCGTGAATTGAGGCGGCAAAAGTCTCGAGATGACTGAGCCTCACATCCTCGGCAGTGAGGCCCTCGCCGCGCATGAACGAACCGAGCATGGCCGTGTCGCGGCCGTAAGCCTCGATGGTGTTGGGCGAGTAGTTGCGCTCCAGTTTCAGGTAGCGCATGTAGCGCTTGTGCAGTGCTGCAAACGATTGTGCCATGTGGTTGTGTTGCGCGGAGTGCCGCTATGTTTATGGAAAAGGGGAACAGGAGGCCGCGATGCGGTTTCCTGTCCCCCTGCAAATATTGTTCTGGCTTGCGGCTGCGGGCCGTGGCCGTGTCATTTCTTCAGCTTGAAGCCGAGGCGCATGCCGTCGTAGCTTCCGGCAATGGAGCTGAGTATCGAAGCCGTGGAGCTGAGTCCTGAGGTGACATTCGATATTGCCTTGAGGCCGGTCATGAGTTTGTCGGCGTTGAAAAGCAGGCTCATCGTGCTGCCGGTGGTGGTTACGTAGGCCGTGTATGATGTTCCCAGCGATGTGGTGAAGGTTATTGTCTTGGCGCTGCTGTCGAATTTATAGGTGCCTTTTGTCTCGCGCGACTTTATTTTAGAGGTGTAGTTGCCGTCCTTGTCGAAGGTGTAGGTGATGCCGGTCACGCCGAGTTTCTTCAGAGTGGGAGTGATTTTCTTCTCAATCTTCGACGACACTGCGTTGCCGCCTGCCTTTGAAAGGAAGTTGCTGCTCTCAAATTCGCAGGCCGGACCAGAGTAGCTCCATGTGCCCACAATAGAGCTTTCGGTTGTCGTCTTGTCGCCGATTACGGCCTTTGCCACTCCTGAAAGGATGTCGCCGATGCTCTGCGCACTGGCAACAGCCGGGCAGAGGCACACGAATGCCAATGCCAATACAATCTTAAAGTTCTTCATTTTTTTCTTCTCTAATTATACTTTAACTCGGCAAAAGTAGCAATTTATTCTGTCACTCCGGCAAAACGCGCTCCCATTTTAACCATTATTTCAGCTTCGGGCGCGCTTGACGGCAGTTGACGGCGGATGTAAACATAAAGGCATCCCGCCCCCGAAGGAGCAGGATGCCGTGCTTGTGCGGCTACAGGCCGCTGTATTTGTTGTCAGATCAATACCATCCCGGGTTCTGCTCGAGGTTGGGATTGCGCTCGCATTCCGACTGCGGTATGGGCCAGATTTTGCTGTAATCGCCCTGATAGGTGTTGGTGTAGCGTTTCGATCCCCATATCTCGGTCATGCCGTTGCCACATTCAAACTTCTTGTGTTTCCATGTGTCCCAACGCAGTTCCTTGAAGTACATGGCGTTTTCGCCTGCAAGTTCCCATCCATACTCGTCGCGGATGCGATCGCGCATGTCGGCCTGCGAGGTGACATTGGTTGCAGGATTGCTGCCGTCGGTGCACAGAAGGCCCACTCCGGCGCGCTTGCGCACCTGGTTTACATAGGGCACCGCCTCCTGCCACTTGCCCTGTTCGCAGAGTGCTTCGGCAAGGCTGAGAAGAGCTTCGGCATATCGCATGACTGGAATGTCAATGGGCGAGTAGTCCTGACTCTTCAAGGCCGAACCTGTCCAAACAAACTTGCGCCACAGATAGTAGAACTTGTCGTTGGTGTCGGTGCGCAGGTCGTAGGGCTCGGCAGCGTCGCTTCCGCGGTAAGGCCAGCGCAGAGTGTAGGTGATGTCAACGCCCGTGCATCCGCCGAGATAGGTGGAGTAAGGCGTGATGAAGTTGGCCGTCATGCGCGGGTCGCGGTTGTCATACACCTTGGCGAGGCGTGCCTCGTTGCCGGTGGGCAGATATTTCGACATGTCGGCACCCTTGTCGGCCATTGCAGTCTTTTCTGCTTCGGTCATGTTGTCGCGCAGATAGAACACGGCACGCTGCTCGGGAGTCATCTTCGAATAGCCTGGGAGCACGTCGTCGATGTTGAACTTGCTGCCGTCCTTGCACTGGTAGGAGTCAACGAAGTAGGGGTTGGGAATGTAGTTGTTCCACGAATATCCCTTCGAGCAGCGGTTTCCGAACGTCCAGCTAAGGAAGTTGCCACAGCCATCATCCTCGGTGTACTGGTAGGAGAGTATGTACTCGTCGTTCTTCTCGTTCTCGACGGTGAACATCGAACCGTAGTCGTCGAAGAGCTTGTAGCCCATTGTGGTGAGCTGGCGGAAGTCTTTCTCGGCCGAAGCATAGTCTTTCAGCCACATATAAGCCTGTCCGCGCAGCATGTAGGCGCATCCCTTGGTCACGCGTCCCCAGTTGGAGTCGCTGGTGGCATTCTTTGCCGGCAGGTTGTCGGAGGCTATTGCGTCGGTGCAGTCGGCCACCACCTGTTTCCACACATCCTCTGCCGAGCTGCGTGCCTTGGTGCAAGTGGTGTTGTCATACACCTCTGTATATATGGGCACTCCGCGGAATAGGCAGTTGAGCCGGTAGTAGTGCCATGCGCGGCAGAACTTGGCTTCGGCTATGGCCTTGTCTTTTTCGGCGTCGGTCATGTCGGGCACCTGACCTATATGGTCGATTACGTCGTTGCAGCGGTAAACCACCTCGAAGAGGCTCTTCCACTTGTCGGCGTAGCATCCGCTGCTGGCCGTCGACGATCCCATTACTATCGGGCCGTTGCCGTTCACCCAGTTCACGTCCTCGTCCATTATCTCGGTGAAGGCATCATATAATGTTATCCACGGGTTGGAGCGGTATTCGTAGGTCATGTGTTCGTATATGCCGTTCACCACGCGGTCGGCGAGGTTCTTTGAAGTCCATACTGTCGAGGAGCTCACCTCGCTGGTGGGAGTAGTGTCGAGGAAATCGGCGCTGCAACCCGAGAGCATCAGCCCGCCGGCAACGAGGGCCATGCCCGACAACTTTCTGTATATATTGTTTTTCATAAATGTATTCGTTGATGGTTAGAAGCTTACGTTAACTCCGAATGCCAGCTGGCGCATGGTGGCATAGCCCTGTCCGGCGCGCATTTCGGGGTCCATTCCCTTGAACGGGGTTATGGTGAGCAGGTTCTCGCCCGACACATAGAAGCGTATGTTCTGGGCGTAGATCTTGCTCGACACCGATGCGGGCAGCGTGTAGCCGAGCGTGAGGTTGCGCAGCTTTATGAACTTGCAGTCATACAGATAGAGGTTGCTGTGCAGGTTGTCGCTCTGGCTCGGGTTGTTGAGCGTGAGTCGCGGGTTGTTCGACGAGGTGTTGGTGCGCGGGTCGGAGGGGTTCTCCGGGTCGTAGAAATAGTGGTCGTAGGCCTGTTCCTTGGGCAGCTGCAAGCCGTAGACGGCTGCGCACGCGTTCTGTCCAATCTCTCGCCAGTAGGTCTTGAAGCCTGCCGCGCCGGCCCAGTTCATCGAGAAGTCGATGCCTTTCCACTGCACCGAAGCCTGAATACCGAAGTTCACCTTCGGGTCGCGCGACACTCCGTAGAAGTCCTGGTCGTTGCTGTCGCCGTAGACACCGTCGCCGTTGCGGTCGTCGAAGATGTAGTCGCCATACCAGATACCGTTCTTTGCCACGTTGCGGTTGGGCAGGAAGGTGTAGCCCGCGTCGATCATGGCCTGCAGCCACTTCATGTCGGCCTCGGTGCGTATCATTCCGTCCTTCGGACCGCCCTTGATGTTCACCGTTCCGTCAGCGTTGAAATAGGTGCCGTTGCCGCTGTATGTGTGATACATGTAGAACTCGTTTATCTGGTGTCCTTCGAGTATTCGGTTGTCGCCACCCGTTGACACCTCGCCGATATTGCTCTTGTACACGCGGTTGCCGTCGGCATCGGTGGTCCATCCGCGCTCGAGTGTGCCCTTGTATTTGGTCACGCGGTTGCGGTTGAAGGTCACGTTGCCCGTCACGCTGTACTGCAGGTCGCCCACGCGGTCGCGCCATCCGAGCGTGATTTCAAGTCCGCGGTTGCTCACCTCGGCAAGGTTTTCGTAGGGCGAGTCCTTCTCGCCGAGCGTGAGATATAGGTCGGGACGGTAGAGAATGCCCGACGTGAGCTTGTCGTAGTAGTCAACCGTACCCCAGAGCCGGTCGGAGAGCGTCGAGAAGTCGATACCCACGTTCAGCGTCGAGGTCTTCTCCCAAGTGATGTCGTTGTTGGGCAGCGTGCCCATGTAGAGTGCGCCCACCTTGGTGTCGTTCATTATGGTGTAGCGCTGGTTGTAGTTGGTGGTGTAGGCATAGTCGCCCACGGCGTTGTTGCCGAGCTGTCCCCACGAAGCGCGCAGCTTGAGGTTCTGGAATGCACCGAGGAACGAGTTCTTAACAAACTCCTCTTCGCTCACGCGCCATCCTGCGCTCACCGAGGGGAAGAAGCCCCAACGGTTGCCCGGGGCGAACTTCGACGAACCGTCGTAGCGGAAGTTGGCCTCGAAGAGGTAGCGCGATGCGTAGGCGTAGTTTACGCGACCGAACCACGAGCGGAAGCGGTTCTGCGTGTCGGTACCTTTAATATACACCATGTTGGTGACTGTGCTCAGGTCGGTAATCTTCGGGTCGATGATGCCTTTCTTCTGCACGTCGGAGTTGCTGTCGTAGTATTTGCCCTCCTCAAAGCCCACGAGTGCGGCCACATCGTGCACCTTGCCGAAGGTGTGTCCCCATGCCAGCGTGTTGGTCCACTTCCAGCTGTAGTACTGGTTGTTGTACATGTAGACGTTTTGGTCGGCCACCGAACCGGCAAACTGCACATACTTGCCGCGGCTGAAGCTGTAGGAGTCGTGGCCCATTGAGCTGTATTTCTGGCGAGTCTGGTAGAGGTCGTAGCCAAACTGGGTCTTGGCCGTGAAGTCGCGCAGGAACTTCACCTGTGCAAACGTGGTGGCATAGATGTGGTTTGACTTGTAGTAGGAGTCGCCCTGGCCGTTGAGGTTGAGCAGCGGGTTGCCCACGGCTCCGTCTTCCTCGGTGGCTTCGGGGCCGCCGTACTTGCCGTCATAGTAGGGATACATGCCCGGTGTGGCCTTCAGGAAGCTCCATGCCGTGAGGTTGCCCACGTCGTTGCGGTCCTGGTCGGTGTGGTTGCCCCACGCGTGGGCACCCACCTGCAGCCAGTCGGTAACGTTGGTCTTGAGGTTGATGTTGAGATAGTATTTCTTCACGCCCGAGTTGGCTATCGTGCCGGGGTTGTCGAGATAGGTGAGCGAGATGTTGTAGTTGGTGCGACGGTCGTTGCCGTTGAGCGACACCGAGTGCTCCTGCATCATCTTGGTCTTGTAAATGGCGTCCATCCAGTCGGTGTTGGGATAAGCCACATAGTTGGGATAGCCCGACTCGGCCATGCCGTTGGGGTCTTTCTCGGCATCGCGCCACTTCTGTATCGTGGCCGACGAGAAGATGTCGTTGCCGCCCACGTTGGCCGAAGCCTCGTTGATGAACTCCATGTAGTCGGCATAGTTGCTCACGAAGCGCACGAGGCGCGAGGGCGAGTTGAACGAGAACTTGCCCGAATATGTCACGCGCGTCTTGCCCGACTCGCCCGACTTGGTGGTGACGAGAATGACGCCGTTGGCACCGCGGTTACCGTAGATGGCGCACGATGCGGCATCCTTGAGCACCGAAATGGTGGCAATGTCGTTGGGATTGACATCGTCGAGGCTCTGTTCCATGCCATCGACGAGCACGAGGGGCGACGAGTTGTTCAGCGTGCCGTTGCCTCTTATCTGTATGCCGAAGCCCTCGCTGTTGGGGCGGCCAGAGCCTTGTATCACCTGCAAGCCTGCCGTGAGTCCGGCCAGAGCTCCCGTTGCGGTTGTCACGGGGCGCGACCCCTCCTTGGTGAAGTCAACCGAGGCCACGGCTCCGGTGAGGTTCACCTTCTTCTGAGTGCCGTAACCCACTACCACCACCTCGTCGAGCTCGCTGTTGAGGGGCTTGAGCGTAACCGTCATCTGCGCCTGCGGGCGCACCGTGGCCGTGGCAAAGCCCACATAGCTCACTTCAAGAGCACCGGTGCCGGGCGACACTGCAAGCGCAAAGTTGCCGTCGATGTCGGTAACGGTGCCGTTCGACGTGCCTTTCTCTCTCACGCTCACGCCCACAAGAGGCTCGCCAGCCTCGTCGAGCACGCGGCCCTTCACGGTCTTCTTGGCCTGCTGCACGCTTACGCCTGCCGACGGCGAGATGCCGACGACACGGGCTGCCGCACTTGGCAACGGGCTGCTGCACAAGGCTATGGCACACGCCAGCCCTGCGATTCTTCCTTGATTCAGTTTTTCCGAAAAGTCTTTCATACTTTAGGTTTTTAGTAAAATATTGATATTTCTCTGTGTTGTGCGCCTTGACTGCGCGGCGCACGGCGCACCGACTTCACGAGCCGGGTCATGTTTTACCGTGTATTTTCATCACTTGTAAGGTTTATAGTATAATCATGTGTGTCGTTCACGCAACGCGAATCTATGTCACGTCCGTGTCATGGTGTGTGTCTCTCTATGGTGGTGCGGCCCACGCCAATACGCGCCGCATTTCCTTTTCGGTTGTAAATTTATGTATTTTACACAAAACAGCAAAGAAACACCCCGTTGTTTTTACTTATTTTAACCTTTCACGCGGGCTTTCTTGCGGCGTGCAGCAGTTGCAGCACATGTGTAGCGCGGCCGATGCAAGTGCGTGCAGCGTCTGCCCCACGCCACGAGCATGCCTTCCTTGCGCCGCCGCGAAGCCCTTTTCAGCCCCCAAAAACGGCAACAGTGAGCAAAAAACACACGTTGCTTTTGATTTAAATCAATTTAATCGGTTTTTATGCAAAAATGTTACTGCAAGGCTTGCACGGTAATATGAAAATATATACCTTTGCACCGTGTTCGAGAGAATGCAATGTTTTTTCATTAGGTTAGTAGTTTGATAGATTTTAAGGTAAAGATTATGTTATTAGATTTTGAAACTATCGCAATGTTGGCAAGCGTCATGTTGATGACCTTCCTCAGCTTCTTGGCTCTGGCAAAAACCAACATTCGTTAACATTATTCTTTGAGAGGCTGGTGCGAGTGATTCGTATCATCCTTTTTTTTTGCCCCTACCCCAACCCGGGATAAGCGGCATTCACGCACGGTTTGCCCCCAACTTTACAACAGGCGCAAACCACACACTGGCACAACAACGATTTTTTCAGCCCGCACGCATAGGGTGTTGAATATTCAGAAGAAATTAGTCGCAATTTTGCAAAGTTTTGCATACTAAGCCCTGCAAGGGCGTAACAATCCCAGCCCAGGGTGAACCGCGGAACGTAGTGAAGCGGTGTAACCCTGGGTAAACGGTTGGTTTTCAAGGCTGGCCTGTAAGGTCAGCACAAACAATTTGGTGTGTTGACCTTTCAGGCCAACCCGTTCCGTCGTACATGAAAACCCAGGGTTACGTCCCTCGCTTCGCTCGGTCCTCACCCTGGGCTAGGATTGTTACGCCCTTACAGGGCTTTAATTGCTGAATTCCTTTTGAGAATCTTACAATTACAAATTTATACCAACATGAAAATCCGCACATTTTTTATCGGATTTTGAACACTCTATCGCACGCCAGAGCCATGCAACCGCGCCGTTCAGCATCCGCCTTCCATGCCGAGACGCTTCACCTTGGCCTCGAAGTCGGCCCTTTCGCCGCGCGCTCCGTTGCGCAGCCGGGCGCGATAGTTGTATATCGTGTTGAGGGCGTAGTGCAGAAATTCGGCTATCTTGGCACTGTCGTCGATGCCGAGGCGTATGAGTGCAAACACGCGCACTATGGCGGTGAGGCGCGAGGGGTCGGAAAGTTTTATCTGACAATCGTCGCGCAGCAGACTGTTGAGGTCGTCCACGAAGTTGGGAAAGAGGTGAAGGAAGATGTTGTCGAAGTTTGAATAGAGCTCTTCCATCTCACGGTCGCGCGCGCCGGTGTCGCTTGTCTGCTCCAGAAGTTCGTGGTATTTGCGCGACCGCAGCATGCGGTTGGCCGTGAGGCGCATCTTCTCCATCTTGTCTATATACACCGAGCAGGCCCCGAGGAAGTGGCCTATGTATTCCTCCTTGAGCCGGTTCGACTCGTTAAGGTCGGTGTTGGCCGCCTTGAGGCGTGCGTTGGCGTGGTTGAGCTGGCCGTTGAGCTGTTCGAGAGTGGCGTTGGCTTGGCGCAGATCGTTGCGTGCCCGTGTCACGAGCGACTTCTGCCGGTCAACATAAAACAGCATGGCCACGAGTGCAACGGCCACGAGTGCCACCACGGCCACGGCCACGGCGAGGCGCACGTTGGCCTCGTGCAGCTCGGTCTGACGCGCGCGGTCGATGCTGGCCAGCACGGGCGAAATCTGCCACGACCGTATGCGCGTGCCGAAGGTGGTGGCTGCCTGCCACGAGAAGTTTATGTAGCTCCATGCGCGGCGCGTGTCGCCGTCGTGCACAAGCATCTCGGCGAGTATCCAGAGCGAGGCCTGGTCCATGGTGGCCTGGCGCACGTCGCAGAGTGCCGAACGCATTATCCACTGTCGGGCGGCGGCATTGTCGCCCTTCTGCCGGTAGAGCAAATAGCGGTAGTAGGCCACCACGCCGTATTGGTGAGTGCCCGGTTGGCACTTGGCAAGGCGCCGGTCGTTCACGCGGAAAGCCGCGTCTATGCTGTCGGCGGCACTCAACTGGGTTTCACGTCTGAGCAGAACGTCTTCGCAGTCGGGCGGAAGCGTGGCGAAAATGGAGTCGCGGTAGCGGGCGGCGAGCCTGAAATATTGTTGTCCGAGCTGCCCGTCGGAGTGGTTGTTGGCAAATCCCAACTCGCCGTAGACGTGGTTGCAGGCCAGATAGTAGTCGGCCAGTGCGCGCCCCGAAAGGCTTTCATGCTGCAAAGAGGAGAGCAGTGTGGTGGCTTCGGCAAACGCCCCTATCACCGAATACTGCATGGCCAGCAGCGCGCGGCAGCGTTGCCGGGTGGCATTGTCGCCTCGTTTTTCGGCAAGTGCGGCGCATTCGTTCAGGCAATGTATGGCCGAGTCGCTCTTGTAGGAGTTGTATTCGCCGTAGAGGGCGAGCAAGGCCCGTTGGCGGGCTTCGCCTTTTGCCCTGTCGGCGGCAAGGTGCATCTTGGCGAGGCGTGCCTCCTTGGCGGCCACATACTGCGGCGACCGCGCTATGGCGGCATCGAGTTCGGCATACTGGCCGTCGTTGTTTCTGTCTCCGCCACGGCATGCCGCGAGGGCTATCAGCACAATGACCGAGGCAATTATTTTAATCGTTGTTTTTTTCATAGTGGTTGTTGGCAGACCGGGCTGGACTTGTTTTCTTTATGCCCGCAACCGCGCCTTAACGCGAAATTAGCCATTTTTGACTATACGACGGCGCGCACAGACGTTAATTTTTGTTTCCTTTACACTCTTGCCGACCGCTGACAGATGCAAAAAAGGGATTGCACGTCTCTCGCGAGACATGCAATCCCCATTCAATAATTCCCAATCAATGAAGAATTTCACTTTACATTCACGGTGAGCACGCCGTTGGCGTTGCCCTTGGTGAGGTCAACGGTAAGCACAATGGTGGCGCCGTCGGGCAGCGTAACGCCGTCAGCCACATACACATTGCCCTTGTCATGGCCTCCCGTTCCGTCGCCTACGATTATGTAGGGGCTTTCGGTGGTGATGCTGTATGCCGTTCCCGGCGCGAACTCAATGCCCCACTCGCACTGTCCGAAGAACTTGAAGTTGACGTTGTTGATGTCGAGCTGCTGGCCCACGGTGAGCGTTATCTGGTAGACCTTGGGCGAAACCTGTGCCAGACAGAGTGCGTTGTCGGTGCCGGTCCACCACCCGTGGTTCACGGCTTTCCATGTGGGTTTGTTTATTCCTTCGCTTCCTATTATCCACAGTGCGCCCGAACCGTCGGCGGCAATGGTTGCCGGACTGTTGCCGTTCATTGCCCATATGCGCAGACTCTTGGTGGCGAAGTCGGCCTTAACGGTGTAGCGTCCGTCAACGGCATTGAATGAGAACGTGCCGTCGGAGCCGCGAGTGAAGAAGTCGGGGTCGTAATACCAGTCGTCGCCGAGCTCTTCTCCGCCTGCGGTTATGCTGCACATGCCGTTCTGAATGAGATCGCCTGTCCACTGGCGCGATGCATCGTTGTCGGCAAGGTCGATAGAAGTGATGGTGAGTTCCTCGGTGGGTGTGGCCACATAGTCGCGTGTGTCGAGCGTGACGGTTACTGTTCCGGTGCGCATTGTGGTGAAGGTGCAGTCGGCAGTGGTGCCGAATGCCACCGCGCCGTCGGCCTCGCCGAAGGTGTAGCGGCCGTCGGCAGTGGCGAAGTGGCCCTTGAACGAGTGGGTGCGCGTTTCAACTGTGGTGGCATACAGGTGGTCGCCGGTCTCGGTCATGGCGTGCGTCTTGCCCTCGGCATCCACAAACTGCAGGTTGGTGAAGTGCGGACGGCGTATGGGCACGCTCAGCGTTGTGGTGCTGGCCTTGGTTGTCACGTTCTGAAGGGTGAGCTGAAGATCTACGTTGCCGTCGGGTATCGACTGCGTGTAGGGCACTGCGAGCTTGATGATGTAGTCGCCCGGAGTCTTAGTGCGCACCGTGGTTTCGGCCACGCTCACGCCGCTGAAGAGCAGTTTGCCCTTGAGTGTGGAGAGGGCTTTGCCCGAGTCGTCGGTGCAGTTCACGGTCACTGCCACGCTGTCGCCCATGTTGACGGCCTGTGCCGGAGCCTGTGCTGTGGCCACGGGATTGCCCGCAGGCACCGGGGCATTATACTCCTCCTCGCTGCACGAAGCCATGAACGGCACGGCGAGGAGCGCTGCGAATAGATATTTGAGTGTTTTCATTGTAGTGTTTTTTTGTAGGTTTTACTTTGTCCACTTGCACGAAACCACGCCCGAGGCGGGCACGGTGACGGTGAAGTAGTGCTTGCCGTCGGCCACATTCACGGTGCGGTCGGTTGCGGCGGAGTTGAGAATCACGGCGGCGTAGGTGCCGTCGGGGTTGACGAATTCGGCATGCGTGAGGCTGCTGTCGGCCGGTTTGCGCTTCGTTCCCACGCGCACCGCGCCGGTTTGTGCGGCGTAGGCCATGTGGGCTATCACATAGTAGTGCGAGTTGTAGCTCAGGGCCGTGTAGCCGTTGGGGTTGATGTCGATTGCGCCGTAGCACGTCTGGCAGCCTCCGTCGAGGTTGGGTGCGCGGTTGGTATCGAGCATCAGGTTCCACACGAGCACCGCCTTGCAGTAGCGGTTCACCGTGCCGAGGGTGATGTTGGTCATGTCTGCCACGAGACGCTTGCCCAGATTGCGGCCGTCGTTCCATGTGCCTATCGACGACTCGGTGAACACCAGCTCCTTGTCGGAGGCTTGGCTGTGAATGTCGTCGAGCTCGGTGTTGCTGCCGCCATAGTCGTGGTAGGCCGCGCCCACTACGAGTTCGGATCCTTCGAAGGAGTTACCAAGAGCGTTGTAGACCTTTATGGGATAGTCGTTCTGGTCGGACACGTTGTCGTAGTTGTAGTTATGGTCGAACACATAAATCTTTGTCGTGAGCCCGGCACTCTTGAATGCTCCGGCAAGAGCCTTCACAAACGGTGCTTCTTCCTGCCACGGCATGTAGAGCGAGGCGCAGTTGGCCTTGTTCAGGGGTTCGTTCTGCGGGCTGACAGCGTAGATGCTGATGCCGTTTTGGCGCATTGTCTGGACAAACTTAACGAAATACTGTGCATAGAGGTCGCGCATGTCGGGGTTGAGGTGTCCGTCGGTCCAGGAGTCGTAGGCTGCCTTTCCCGTGAGGTTCTTCACCTTCATCCATTTCGGGCACGTCCACGGTGCGGCTATAACCTTAAGATTCGGATTGATGGCGAGTATCTCCTTGAGCACGGGAATAACGTAGTCGGTCTCGTCGGATTGCAGTGCGAAGTTCTCGAGTCCCTTCTTGTCGCATAGCGTGTATTCGGTGCTTGAGAAGTCGTTGCATCCTATCGAGATGCGTGCGTAGCTCACGCCGTAGCCTTCGGTGGTTGAGTAGGTGCGGCGCAGGAGTGCCTCACGGTCGGCCTTGGGCATGTGCAGGAGGTTGTAGCACGTGGCATAGGTTATGGCAAAGCCAAACCCGTCGATGGTCTGGAACGTCTGTGTGGGGTCGATTTCAATCGTGGTCGGAGCCATTGACGTGCCTTCGGTGAGCGTAGCCTCGCTTTCGGCCAGCAATTGCGCACCGTTGGCTGTGGTGGTGATGAGCTTTGCCGTGGGGCCGGAGGGTGTGGGGTCGGGGGTAGGATTGTCGCCCGAGGGATTGCTGCTGCACGCCATTACGGCGAACGCCAGGCTTCCCGCGAGCAATGTCAGAGCCTTGTTTGCTTTCATATATTGTTTTGTTTTTTCGGGTTTTCAGGGCGGCGGCACGGCACGGGCTGTGCCGCCGCCGTTGTTTTAGTGACGGTGAAAAAATAAGTTGGTATGATTTGCGGCTTTTATTTTTGCTATGTTTTGGTCTCTTGAAGAGGGAGCATAGCGGGCTATGTGACTGATGAGAGAGACTAAAAACAGCCAAAAAGATGAGCCGGATAATCATCCGAAGATATATTTCACTGTTCTAAAATCGTACCAAGTTATTTTTTTTATCGTCACTTAGTAGCCCGGGTTCTGTTTCAGGTTGTTGTTCTGGTCGAGTGCGGTCTGCGGTATTGGCAGCAGGTAGGAGTTGGAGTCGAACTTCTTTACGAGCTTGCTGCGTCCGGTGTCGCGCGTGTCGATGTCGTTGAGCGTGCTTTCCAGGCGGTCGTTGCGGCACAGGTCATACCAACGTTCGCCCTCGAAGGCGAGCTCAAGACGGCGTTCGTTGAGCACGGCGGTGAGCATTGATTCCTTCGACGAGGTGCTCGCTGCGGTGAGGTCTTTGAGCTTTGCGCGCTCGCGTATCTGGTTGACGAGCTTTGCACTCTCGCTCAGGTTGCCCAGAGCAGCCTCGGCTTCGGCCTTGATGAGGATGATGTCGGCGAGCCGCAGCCAGTAGAGGTTCTGGTAGGCAGAGCGCATCTTGTACATGAAGGGATAGTGCGAGGCCGGGTAGTAGTTGCTCCATGTGCACTCGTAGTAGACTATTGCCTGGTTTTTGCGCACTTCGTCGCCTTCCTTGTCAAACGCGCTTATGATGTCGCGCGAGGGAGTTATCCACTTGGCCCATGTGAAATAGTAGTCCCAGTTGTCGATTTGTCGGCCGAACATCCACGTCACCCAGTTGCCGTTGCCCTTGTCGAAGTGTGCTTCGAGTATGCCTTCGGTGGTGTTGCGCTTCACGCAGTCGCCCGCAGCTTCGTCGTATGCCCACAGAGTGGCGTAGTCGGGTTCGAGCGAGAGGCCATTGGTGGCAATCACCTTGTCGGCATATTCCACCACTTTGTTGTAGTCGCGCAGCGGCTTCTCGGCGTAGACCTTGGCGAGGAGAGCCTGTGCCACGGCCTTGCTCATTATGGTCTTGTCCGAAGGATCGAGGTCGGGAGCGTATTTCTCGGCATCGGTAAGGTCGGCCACGATTTGCTGGTAGCATTCCTCGACGGTCTTGCTTGGCGGGTAGTAGGCGGGGTAAACCTCGTCGATGTTGTCCGACGTGATGGTCTTGGCAATCGTTGTTATGACGGGGAACGACCCCCACAGCCTTGCCATGCGGAACATCATGAAGGCGCGGAAAATCTCGCCCTGTGCGCGGAGCGTGTTGCACTCGGCCTCGGTTATCTTGCCGCTGTTCTTGAGTTGCTCCACTCCGTTGATGAGAACGTTGGCCGATGCGATGTCTTTGAGATATTGGTTCCAGTCGCGCGAGAGCACGCTGTTGCTGGCATCAATTGAGTTGTTCTCGTAGGGCTGCACCTCGGCGCCGGTGGTTCCGGCGTAGGCATTGTCGCAATGTGCGTCGCCCACGAGCAGATAGTCGAGGTAGGCACTCTCCTGCCTGTCTCTAAACATCTTGTAGATTGTCTTGAGCTGAGCCTCGGCAGCGGCCTTGTCTTTGAGCACTGCGGTGGTGGAGTCGGTTTGTTTGCCCTGTGTCAGCTCCGAAGGGGTGGATATTGGCTCGTAGTCGAGAGAGCAGCTTGCGGTGGCGAGAGCCGCCACGCCGCACACCACGAGCGTTGTTATTTTGCTGTATTTCATAGTTTTTAGATGCTTTTAGAATTCAACTTTCAGTCCGAACACGAATGAGCGGTTCAACGGGTAGGTGCCCCAGTCGATGCCTTGCACGCTGCCGCTGTCGCCATACTGGTTTACTTCGGGGTCCATGCCCGAGTATTTGGTGAACGTGAGCAGGTTGCTGGCCGAGAAGTAGGGCATGAGCCGGGTGAGACCGAGCTTCTGTATGTACTGGCGCGGGATGTCGTAGGAGAGCGACACGTCTTTCACGCGCAGGTAGCTGCCGTCCTCCACGAAGTAGGAGGAGTTGCGTATGTCCCATTTTGCCTTGGGCACCTTTGTAACCTGGCCCGGCACGCGCCAACGGGCGAGTGTCTTGGTGCTCTGGTTCTTGCCGTCATACATGCCCTCGGTTTCCATTCTCGACACGTTGTAGATGTCGTTGCCGTAGCTGCCCTGCAAAAGGATGCTGAGGTTGATGCCTTTCCATGAGAACGTATTGGTCATGCCGAAGGTGAAGTCGGGGTTAGGATCGCCGATGTAGGTGCGGTCGCTGGCCGACACAATGCCGTCGCCGTTGACGTCCTTGTATATCATTTCGCCCGTTTCGGAGTCAACACCCTCGGCCACATAGCCCCAGAATCCGCCGAGCGAGCGTCCCGGTGTGTTGCGCACCACATAGTCGCCCACGGTGTCGGTGGTCTTTGCCGAGTAGTAGATTTGCGTGAGTCGGAGGCTCTTCAGCTCGTTGCGGTTGAACGAGATGTTGAAGTCGGTGTCCCACTTGAATGCTCCCGTGAAGTTGTGCGACGAGAGGCTGAACTCAAATCCCTTGTTCACCATCGATCCACCGTTGTAGGTGAGCGAGTTGGCGGCCGCACTTCCGGCGGGCAAAGTGATTGTCATGAGCATGTCGTCGGTTTTCTTGTAATACCAGTCGGCAGAGAATGTCAACCGGTTGTTGAGCACCGTCAGGTCGATACCTATGTTGGTTTGCGTGGTGGTTTCCCATGTGAGTTCAGGATTGCTCAGCGTAGACTGCGTGTAGGTGGGTACTGCGTTGGGGTCGCCGTTGTCGCCGAACCACTGCAGGCGGTTGATGGAATAGCTTGCAAGATAGCTATAGTCGCCCAGTCCGCTCTGGTTACCTGTCTGTCCCCAACCGCCGCGCAGCTTGAGGTCGTCAATCCATTCCACGTCTTTCAGGAAGCTCTCGTTGCTCACGCGCCATGCTGCCGAGAACGAGGGGAACACTCCCCATCGGTGTCCGGGGGCGAGCTTTGAGCTGCCGTCGGCACGCATGTTGGCCGTCACGAGATAGGTGTCGTTGAAGTTATACTGCAAGCGGGCGAAGGTGGAGAGTATTGCCCAGTTGGCAGCCGACGAACCGGTGCCTGTCCACGAAATCTTGTTGGCGGCGTTGAGCGTCTGGAACTTGTCGTCGGCATAGTTGCTGCCCGAGATGTAGTTGTGGCTGTATTTGCTCTGTGTCCACGACGAACCGCCCATGAAATCGATTTTGTGCAGTCCGAACTGACGCTTGAAATTGAGCACATTGTCCCAGATGAGCACGCTGCTTATGCTGCGGTTGTCCGATCCGGTGCCGTAGTTCTCGCGGCCGTTGGTGGTGGATATTGGGTCGAGATAGTTGGTGGTAACGTTCTGCGAACGGTCGAACGAGAGCGACGACGCCAAAGTGAAGTCGGGAAGGAACGTCACCGTGGCCTTGCCCGTGGCGAGCAGTCGGTTGGTGGCCGACTTGTTGTTCTTTGTGCGGGCGAGGTTTTCAACGGGGCTCGTAACGTTTACGCCGTAGAAATTGGTGTAGTATTGGCCGGGATTGTCCTCGTCCCACACCGGAGCGTAGGTGGGGGTGTTGGTAATGGCCGTCACTACGCCGCCGCGGTTTGAACCTGTGCCCGAGATTATGCCGGCTCCCTTGCTGGTGTAGTCGGAGTAGGCCACGCTGGCATTGAGGCGCAACCATTTGCGCAGGTCGTTTTCAATGGCGGCGCGCATGTTGTAGCGGTTATACTTTGAGGTCTTCAGCACGCCGTTCTCGCCGGTGTATCCTCCCGAAAGGAAGTAGCGCAGCTTGTCGGTGCCGTTGGTGATTGAGAGCTGGTAATCCTGCACATTACCCGTTTGGAACACCTCTTTCTTCCAGTCGGTGCGGTCGGTGAGGCCGTCGGGCAGCTTCACCATCCCAATCTCGTCCATGAGTTCCTTATACTGCGAGGCGTTGAGCGACTCCTGGTTGTCGCGCACCGTGGTGAAGGCGTAGTGGGCGTTGAGCGTAATCTTGGCCACGCCTGCCTTGCCTTGCTTTGTGCCTATGATGATGACGCCGTTGGCAGCGCGCGATCCGTAGATAGCTGCCGAAGAGGCATCTTTGAGCACCTGGATGTTGTCGATGTCGTCGGCCGACAGATAGTTGATGTCGGTCATGGGCACGCCATCAACCACATAGAGCGGCGAGTTGCTGCCGTTGAGCGACGTGGTGCCGCGCACTCGTATGGTGGGGGCTGCACCCGGCTGTCCGTTGGCCTGCGAAATCTGCAGTCCGGCAGCCTTGCCCTGCATGCCGGCAGCGGCCGACACAATGGGGCGCGTTTCAAGGTCTTTGGCCGAAACCGACGATACTGCCGTGGTGACATCCTTGCGGCGCACCGAACCGTAGCCTATGGCCACCACCTCGTTGAGCATGTTGGCACCCTCGCTGAGAGTCACGCGCATGCCGTCGGAGGCTTTGCCGCTCCACGGTGTGAAGCCGATGTACGACACGCCGAGGCGTGCACCGTCGGCCACGGTGAGGGTGAAGTGCCCGTCGGCATCGGTCACGGCTACATTCTTCTTGCCTTCCTCGGTTACGGTCGCGCCTATAATGGGCTCGCCCGTGTTGTCGACGACACGTCCGGTGACCCGCTTCTGTGCCCATCCCGACACGGCGAGACCGGCGAACAGCAACGAGAGCGCAGCGCGCCGCACGTCTGTGGAAACGAATTTCTTTTTCATGTTCTTAGGTTTTTTGTCGTTTATTTTAGTAATAGTAAGTTTTTTCATCGTGTCAAAAGCCCGGATGCACGCATCAGGATGCCGTTGTCTGGGGCCGCCGGTATTGTGCGGCGAAGTATTTTTTAGGCCGCTAGGTGGACGGCGTAGGTTTTGGAATTGATGCAAGCAAAGTTATTTATCTATTAAAAGAAATGCAACCCAAAGTTGTGCAAAAGTGGTGGTGTGTGGCTATTGTAAAATGTAAAGGCAGTGAATATCAACGACATACATTTCAGTCGCAATGTCGCAAAAGTGGTGCAAGCAAAGTCGTTTCAATGCTGTCTTGCTGCCCTTGTGTGACCGTGTGCAGCAGCACCGAAGCAAAAGAAGCCTTCTTTGGAGTGCAAGTAAGGCTTGTTTGCATCGCAAAGAAGCCTTGTTTGGATTGCAAAGAAGCCTTGTTTGAAAAGCAAGTAAGGCTTGTTTGAAAATCGAAGGAAAAACAATGGTTTGAAAAGAGTGATGTCACGATGGAAAACCACAATGCGTTAACTCAACTTCCGGATTTTCGTATTGTTTATTATTGGTGCACGGTAAAAGCTGCAAACGACGGGGCATCGAAGACGGCCAATGTGCATAACCGATGGTGGAGCGAGCATAGCGATCGCAACCTGCGGATATAAACCTAAGAACAAAAACCTTACAAATGTGTTAAGATTTATTAAACGAGGGGGGGGGTAAAAATAATTTGGAATAACTTTGTCGCAGTATACACGCACAAAGAGAGATGATAAACAATTTACTTTACAAACTGTATTGGAGACTGACCGTAAACGAATGGCAGATAGGTTTTCCGCAAACCACGATTGAAAACATAGCAAAGGGCGGAAAATACAAGATTGCATTGCTCAAGGGCTCACCCAAAGGCCGATGGTTTGCCGACCCTTTCATTCTTGATGTCACCCCTACACACATCATATTGCTCGTAGAGGAGTTTGTCAACGCCACAGCCAAAGGGCGCATCGCACGCCTCACCGTTTCGCGGAGCGACTACACACTGGAGCGCAACGACACCCTGATAGACCTTGACACTCACCTGAGTTTCCCGACAATAATGAGAAAAGGCGATGCGGTGTATATCATCCCCGAAAATTCGGCAGGCGGAAAACTCAACGCCTACAAGTATGATGAAGCCGCAGCCAAGTGCGTGCCCTACACCACCCTATGCCACGAACCGCTGATTGATGCCATACGCCAGGTGATTGACAATGAAGAATATATCTTCGCCACAAAAGGTCCCGATGCCAACGGCACCACACTGCACATCTACCGAAAAGACGAGAATGGGGCGTATAACCACCACCAAACCGTGACATTCGCCGACAACATCGCCCGCAACGGCGGCGCATTCTTCAATATCGGCACCGACCTTTACCGCCCGGCGCAAGACTGCAACGGCGGATATGGACGTGGATTGTCTATACAAAAGATTGAGAAGGACGACAAGGGAGTGTTTACCTTCACCGAAACCTCACGGCTGAAATCGCCGCGAAAACGCCTCGACCACGGCATGCACACGCTTAACGAACACAAGGGCGTGACGGTTGTTGACGTTTCGAGCTACCGCCGGCCCGCGATAAGCAGCCTCGTCGATGCCGTCTGGCAACGCTTTCATTTGCCCACCAGCCTTGAATGACGCATACGAAAGACCCGCAGAAGGGTCGTACTGGGAGAGATAGGGGCAAGCCCCTATCCTATAATATGCGCCCCTTTCAGGTAGAGTGTTCAAAATCGGATTAAAAAATGTGCAGACTTTTATATTGATATAAATTTATAAATATTTGACTATCAGGAAGAATATGGTAATAAAAGCCCTGAAAGGGCGTAACGACCGTAGCCCAGGGTGAGGACGGAGCGAAGCTACGGACGTAACCCTGGGTTTTCATGGCCATAGCAACGGTTGGCCTGTAAGGTCAACACACACCCAATTGATTGTGCTGACCTTACAGGCCAGCCGTGAAAACCAACCGTTTACCCAGGGTTACACCGCTTCACTGCGTTCCGCGGTTCACCCTGGGCTACGGTCGTTACGCCCTTGCAGGGCTTAGTATGCAAAACCCAACAAAATTGCAACTACTTTTTCTGAATTTTGAACGCCCTACCTTTCAGGGGCATTGAACGGCGAAACACTGCCACATGAACATGTCAAGGGCCTTGTCTGCACTGCGTAGACAAGGCCCTTGACGTGTTTTGGGGGTGAAAAAGTAATTTGCCGATAACGCGCGCGGCGGTCATTCAAGGTCGATGTGGTTTACGAGCACCGTCTCGTGCAGGAATATGCGCGCCGTCTCGCTGAAACGTTCCTCGCTCTCGGTGGTGAGATAGCGGCACGTGCCGCCCTGCGTCAGGGTGTCGCGCATGTCGGCATGACGATCGAGATAGTCGGCAAGCGAGGCTGCAACATACGATCCCTGCGACACCACACGCACACCGTCGGGCACATAGCGCACCACACTGTTGATGAGCAGCGGGTAGTGGGTGCACCCGAGTATGATGGTATCGATTTCGGGATCACGGCGCATGAGCTGGTCGATGCGCTTCTTCACGAAATAGTCGGCACCGGGAGAGTCGGCCTCGCCGGCCTCGACAATGGCCGCCCAAAGGGGGCATGCCACGCCCGACACCTTGATGCCGGGCCAGAGCTTGCCTATCTCGAGGTCGTAGCTGCGGCTGCGTATGGTGCCCTCGGTGGCGAGGATGCCCACATGATGGCTGCGGGTGAGCGTTCCCACCACCTCGGCGGTGGGGCGGATGATGCCCAGCACGCGGCGGTTGGGGTCGATTTGCGGCAGGTCGCGCTGCTGAATGGTGCGCAGTGCCTTGGCCGACGCGGTGTTGCAGCCGAGGATGACAAGGCGGCAGCCCATGGCGAAGAGCTTGAGCACGGCCTGGCGGGTGAACTGATAGACCACCTCGAACGATCGCGACCCGTAGGGGGCGCGGGCGTTGTCGCCGAGATACATGTAGTCGTACTGCGGCAGACGCTGGCGTATGCCGTGCAGCACGGTGAGCCCTCCGTAGCCGGAGTCGAACACGCCTATGGGGCCGGGCGATTGTGTTAACATCATTGCTGTGTGCTTTTCAGTTGTGCGCGCAGTGCCGTGCGTGGCACGGCGGGCGCGCTGCCCGGCAATCACTGCAGACCGAGCTGGCTCTTTATGTAGGGTGTTGCGTCTTCGCCGGCGGCGGGACTGATGTAGGGGCAGGCGTTGGAGTCGGTGTTGAGCACAAACTCGTAGGCGCGGGCCTGGCCCACCTTGGCCACGGCGGCATCGATGCGGCGGCGCAACGGGCGGTAGGCATCGTCGCCGGCCTGCTGCAACAGGCGTTCAGACTCCTTGCGGAAGGCCGCGTTTTTCTCGACAATCTCCTGCAGTTCGGCCTGGCGTTTGCGCAGGATGGCGGGCGCGAAGTCGCGCTGTCCGTCGAGGAATTCCTCATACTTGGCGTTGAACTCGGTTTCGGCGCGTCGCAGCTCGGCGTCGTATTTCTGACGGAGCTGGGCGAGGTCGTGCTTCACTGTAGTGCACTCGGGCATTGACTCGAGCACCGCCTCGTAGCTGAAATAGCCGAAACGGGCCTGTGCCCCGGCGCAGAGGGTGGCCGCCGAAAGGGCGATGAGCAGAAAAAGTTTCTTCATGTTGCGGTGTGTTGTGCCCTTAAAGCAAGAGACGAAACCGCGCCGTGCCGCCTTTGGGGTGACACTCGCTGCTTCGTCTCGCGTTGTGGGTGGGTTTTTACTTAGTCTTGTTGAGCTGGGCCTTAACCTCGGCTGTCACGTCTTTGCTCAGAGTGTCGCTGATGTAGGGTATGCCCGAAGAGAGATCCATGATGTAGACATAGCCTCCTGCCTTGCCAACGGCCTTGATGGCCTCGACGAGCTTGTTGGTGATGGGGCCGATTTTGTCCTGCTGCAGCTTCTGGATCGACTGTGAGTTGTCCTGTGCAGTCTGCTGGATCTTGGTGTACATCTGCTGGAGGTTCTCCTCGGTTTCCTTGCGCTTGGTGTCGTTCATTGTCGACTTTGTCTTGTCGTAGTCCTCAGCCTTGCGCTGCAACTCGTCCTGCATCGACTTGAGGTCGTTGTCATACTGCTTTGCGGCAGCCTCGATTTCGCCGCGAGCCTTGATGAACTCTGGCATTGAAGTCATCACTTCCTGTGCGTTGATGTGTCCGAATTTCTGTGCGAATGTCGCGAGCGGGGCGAACATCAGCAGCATTAAAACTAGCTTTTTCATTGTTACTTATTTTTTTTATTGTTTAATTGTTTGCCTTGTGGGGGCGTGCACTGCGGCACGGCGCGGCCTCTTTGGGCGGGCGGCCATGCCGACGACGGTCAGTTGGAGTAGCCTAGCTTCTGCAGCACTTCGTTGCTGATGTCAACCTTGGGCGAACCGTAGATGATGCCGGTGTCGCTCGCGCGATCGACAACGAGCGAGTAGCCGCGCAGCTCGGAAATCTCCTTCACCGCATTGTATATCTCCTCCTGTATGGGCGACATGAGGCTTTCGCGCTTCTTGAAAAGCTCGCCCTCGGGACCGAAATACTTGCGTTTGAGGTCGCTCGCCTCCTTTTCCTTCTTCATTATGTCCTCTTGCTTGGCCTTTTTCTGCTCCTGCGAGAGGAACACCATTTCGTTCTGGTAGTTCTTGTACATGGTGGATGCCTCGGTGTTGAGTGCTTCCACCTCGGCCTGCCACTTCTTCGACACCTGGTTGAGCTGCTCGTTGGCACGCTCATAGGCCGGGATGTTCTTCAAAATGTATTCCATGTCGAGCAGCGCGAACTTCTGCGCGCTCGCTGCCGTTGCCATTATGGCGAACAGACAGAAAAGCAATAACTTTTTCATGTTGCCTTATGCTTTATGTTCTTGTTTCTTGTCAGAATTCCTGTCCGAGGATGAAGTGGAACTGCGAACCGCCCTTCTTGCCCTGGGCGTAGTCGAAACCGTAGGCCCAGTCGATACCCATAAGACCCACCATAGGCAGGAAGATGCGCACGCCGACACCTGCCGATCGTTTCATGTCGAACGGGTTGAACTTCTTTGTCTCGGTCCACGCGTTACCGCCCTCGATGAAGCCGAGGCCGTAGATGGTGGTGTTGCCGAGCATGAAAGGATAGCGCAGCTCGAGCGAGAGGCGGTCGTAGGCGTAGCCTTCGGAGCCGTAGGGGGTGAGCTGGCCGTTCTCGTAGCCTCGCAGACCGATTGTTTCCTCGGCGTAGGAGGTGGAGTAGCCCGACATTCCGTCGCCACCCATGTAGAATGTTTCAAACGGCGACTTCTTCCACTTGTTGAAAGATCCGAGCAATCCGAACTCTACTCGCGTCATAAGCACGAAACATTTCTGTCCGCCAGAGAGCGCGGTGAAGGTGCGTGCCTTGAATTTCCACTTGTGATATTCAACCCAACGGTATTTCTCCTGCTGCTCGCTGTTGTATGTGGGAGAGTTGCGGTTGGTGGCGAGGTTCTTGTAGTCCTTGCCGTCCCATGCCGACCACGGCGGCGTTATCGTTACCGATGCCATGAACTCCGAACCACGGCGCGGGAAGAGCTGGTTGTCGGTTGACGTGCGCGACAACTGTATGCTGAGGTTGAGGTTGTTGGAATTTCCGTTGGTCATGAGGAAGTAGCTCCAGTTTTTCAGCATGTAGCGCGTGTAGGAGAGCTGCATCGAGAGCATGAAATAGTCGTCGGGCCAACGCAACTGCTTGCCCCATCCGAGCGAAACGCCGAACAGCTTGACATACTTGTCGGGGTCGTAGTAGCTCTCGTAGTTGTTGTAGTAGCTGCTGCCGTAGCCTGCAAGGTAGTTGTAGTAGTTGTTATACCAGCTGTTGTTGTAGTAGTTGCTCGACACGTCGGTCTGTTTCGAGAAGTAGGCACCCACAGAGAACTGTATGGGTCGCTTGCCTCCGAACCAGTTGGTGGAGTAGTTCACGTTGTAAGACTGGTAGTAAGTACCGTTGGTCTGTGCTCCCAGCGAGAGCACTTCGCCGTCGCCAATGGGCAGGAAACCACGGTGTTCCTTGTTCTTGTTGAACAGGTTGCGCATGGAGAAATTGTTGAGTTTCAGTCCGATGCGGCCTATAACGCCGGTCTGTCCCCAACCGAGCGAGAACTCAACCTGGTCGTTTGACTTCTGCTCCAAGTCCCAGTTGATGTTCACCGTTCCGTTTTCGGGATCGGGCTTAACGTCGGGATTTACCTTCTCGGAGTCGAAGTGTCCCATCGACGCAATCTCACGTGCCGAACGTTGCAGCGATTCTTTTGAGAAAAGGTCGCCCGGCTTGGTGCGCAGTTCGCGGCGCACCACGTTTTCGTAGAGGCGGTCGTTTCCGTTGATGCGCACATGGTTGATGTGGGCCTGCGGTCCTTCCACGATGCGCATTTCAAGGTCGATGGAGTCGCCCACGATGTTAACCTCGGTGGGAGTGAGCGAGTAGAATAGGTAGCCCGTGTTCCAGTAGTTGTTGCCCACGGCATCCTCGTCCTCGGTGAGACGCTTGTTCATGAGCTTCTGGTTGTACACGTCGCCTTTCTTCATGCCGAGCACGGCGGAGAGATAGTCTGACGAATACACGGTGTTGCCCACCCATGTGATGTTGCGCACATAGTATTTCTTGCCCTCGTCTACCTTGACGTAGACGCTGACATGCTTGTCGTCGACGTTCCATACGCTATCGCTGAGGATGGTTGCGTCGCGGTAGCCCAGCTCATTGTACTTGTCGATGAGCTTCTGCTTGTCGGCTTTCCAACGTTCAGGGGTGTATTTCTTGGCTTTGAGGAACGAGCTGAGTTTGCCGGCTTCGTGTGTCTTCGAGAAAGCTCCCTTCTTCAACAGTCCGCCCTTTATCTTGCTGTCCTTCAAGGCTTCGTTGCCTTCGATGGTGATAGTGCGCACTTTCATCTTCTCTTTCTTGTCGATGATGACGTCGAGTATCACCTGGTTTTTCTGTGTCACGTCGTCGCGCTGCACGATTTGTATGTCGGCGTTCTTGAAACCCTTGTCGTCAAAATACTTTTTGGCGAGTATCTTGGCACGGTCAATCATGTTGGGCGTGATTTGCGCACCCTTCAACAAACCGAGTTTCTCCTCCATGTCGGTGCGTTCCGACTTTTTGAGTCCCACATAATTTATAGTGGACACGCGCGGACGCATTTGCAGGTGGATGTGCAGGAAAGCCTTGTCGGCTACGATAGAGTCGACGGCAATCTTGACGTCGGAGAAGAGTCCGTAACGCCAGTAGTGCTTCACAGCATTGGTTATCTCCTCGCCCGGCAGTTCTATCTCCTGCCCTATCGACAGCCCGGAGATGCCCGTGAGCATGTAGTCTTCATAGCCTTCGGCACCCGACACGGCGAGTCCGCCGAGCGTCAGGGTGCGCGGAGTGCCGGCATACGACACGTCGGGGAAGACTATCTTGTCTTGCGCTCCCGCCGCGACACTGCACGACAGTGCGCAGGAAGCTATCAACACCTTTGTTATATCCATCTTGTTATGCGTTCGTTTCTGGGTGAGTGTCATCGTTTTTCTGTTCCTCTTCAATCTGGCTGCCCGTTTTACCGAAGCGGCGCTGGCGGTTGCGGTAGCTTTCTATGGCCCGGTGCAGGTCGTCTTCGCCGAAGTCGGGCCAGAAGGTGTCGCAGAAATACAGTTCGCTGTAGGCTATCTGCCACAGCAGGAAATTGCTTATTCGCACTTCGCCTCCGGTGCGTATGAGCAGGTCGGGGTCGGGCATGAAGTCGGTCTGCATCATCGAGCTTACCTTATCTTCGTCTATCGAGGCTGCGTCGATATTGCCCTGTACTGCCTCTTCGGCCAAGATCCGGGCGGCGCGGGCTATCTCCCACCGTGCCGAATAGCTCAGTGCCACCACCATTGTCATGGCGGTGTTGCCGGCGGTGCGGCGCATCGTGTCGTCGAGTTTCTGCCTTACGTTCTCGGGCAGACGCGTCGTGTCGCCTATGACACGGAAGCGCACGTTGTTTTTCATGAATATCTCGTCCTCAAGCGATGTGAGCACAAGACCCATGAGTGCCGCCACCTCGTCGGCAGGGCGGTTCCAGTTCTCGGTGGAGAAAGTGTATAGCGTGAGATATTCCACGCCGAGGCGCACGCACTCCGAAGTGATTCGGCGCACCGTGTCCACTCCGGCCTGGTGCCCGAAGCTGCGCGGTTTGCCGCGTTGTGCGGCCCAACGCCCGTTGCCGTCCATAATAATGGCAATGTGGCGGGGAATGTTCTTCTGTTCGTTGTCCATAATTTCCTTTTCGTAATTGCGCGACCTGCGCGGGCTATTCGTCTTCGTTGTGGCAGGTGCGGCACTTGGCCATGAAGCTGTATGACAGCGTTATCTGCAGTGCCGAGTAGCAGTCGGTGTTCTTGAATATGCCGCTGCTCTCTATGCCGTAGGGGTCGCGCACGCCGTCGAGCTTGTCGCTGAACGAGAAATGCACCGCCCATTCCACGCCGAAGTTGAGCCTTTGTCCTATCTTGTATTTCACGCCGAGGCCGAGCGGAACGTTGCCTGTGAACGTGTTGTTGCCTCCGCCGGTGACGAAGGTGGCTCCGATGCCCGCGAAGATGAAGGGCGTGAGACGTTTCGCGCCCCGATAGTCGCGTCCTGTGCCGTAGGGCCAGAAGTTGTATTCGTAGGTCAGGCTGAGGTCGGCGAGTGTATTGCTGAAATCGTAGGGGGTGGAAACGTAGTCAGGGTAGTAGGTTTTCACATCGCGCGACGAACCTTTTAGCTTTCCGTATTCGGCCATGAGCCGCAAACCCATGTAGGGGTTGAAGTTGCGCCTGAGCAGCAACGACGCGGTGGGCTGCATGTTTTTGAGCACGCTTCCGTTGAAGTCGCCCTCATACGACACCATGCCCACGCCGGCACCTACCTCCATGAGATACTGGTCGTCGGTCTGCGCGGACGAGTGTGCCGCGCCGACGAAAGCCAGAAGCAGTGCGAGGCATAGGTGTATTGGCATAAGTTACGGAGTGTTATTCGGTGTAAGCTTTCTTCTCTTCGCGCCATCCGAGGCGATTGAGACGGCCTTTCCACACGTTGCCTGAGCGCGTGTCAACAAGCCATATATGGTTGTTTGCGTCAACGGCTACGGCGCAGTTGCCCGTGGCGAGTTCGATGTCGTTGGGAACGGTCACTGCCGTGTCGGCAAACCAAGTTATGCCGCCGTCGTCGCTGCGGTAGAATACCCGTGCGGTGTCGTTCTTGCCGAACACATAAGCTGCATTGTCATAGGCGAAGGCACGCATTCCGGCGAGTGAGGGCAGGGTATGGCTGTTTTCGGCAGACACGTCGTAGTAGGCCCACGACTGGTCTTCGCTGCCTTCAGTTCCTTCCTCGGTCTTTCCCCACACCACATTGTCGCTGCCGCGCTTACCTATGAGAAGCAGACGGGCCGTGGCACTGTTGGTGCGCGAAGGCAGACTGAGGCTCGACACGTCGGTGTCGGGCAGGAGTGCAGCGTCGGCATCGATTGTGGCTACATGCCATGTGGCTCCGTCGTCGGCAGATGCCATGAGACGGCCGTCGGCAGCGTAGCCGTAAAGGCGCCAGTCGCTGGCCGACACAAGGCGGGTTATGCCCGTGTCGCTGCCTGTCACTGTCCATGTGTCGGCATCGGCACTGCGGATGATTTTTCCGCCGTCAGACAGATACATATAGTCGTTCTTCACCACCACGCCCTGGTAGGCATCGGCGGCCAATGTGTGGTTGAAATTCGGTGTGGCTGCACGCCATGACGTGCCGTCGGCGGTGCTTACAACCTGCGTAGTAGTGCCGTCGGTGCCGAAGACAAAAAGGCGGCTACCACACACCACGGCGCGTGCATCGGTGAACTGGCGCAGAGCTTCGGCATTGCCGAAACGGTTCCACTTCATGGAATCGGGCTGTTCCTGATGCACGTTGACGTGTACCGTATATGTGCGCACTGCTGTGCCGGAGTTGCTGTAAACCTTTATCACGCGCGGTTTGGTGTAGTCCATGGAGTCGGTGCTGCTGAAATAAGCCAGCGAGTCGCTCGTCATGCTCTTCACAACCACCGTGCCCGAGTTGCTGCTCGTTATCGAACAGAGCACCTTGCGTGCGTCAACGCCGCACGGCAACGAGTCGGGATTGTATATTTCGCAGTTCACCTGGTCGATGTAGAACTTGTAGCTGCTGCATGTCATCGTCTTGGTGTACACGCTGTCGGCCCCTGTCGACGACGTGGTGTGTATGTACCTCTTCACCCCACTTACAGAGAACGAGGTTATTGCGGCATCGTCGTTGTAGACAAAATCATCGTCGGAATTAAGGCACGATGCCAACAACAGTATTGACGAGAGCAGCATCATAAAAGGTAGGAAGTTCCTTTTCATTATTCTCAAACTGTTATTTTTAGCTGCAAATTTAATCAGAATTCTGCAAACAGGCGTTCTTTTGGCGGCTTTATTATGAAAATAAATGAATTAGAACGTCAATTTTAAGTTTGTTTAGTGTTATGGTTTTGCGTGCCACAAGAAATCGCAACTGGCCACCTATATAATAAAAACCGCCCCGACACCTTGCGGTGCGGGAGCGGCCTTGCATTTATACGTTATTATGAAGAAGCTATGGTCTATGCCTTTGCGGGTGCTTCTGCCAGAGCTGCATCGTCTTTCTTTATCTTGCGGCCCAAAGTGATGTAGGCAATGGGCGCAGCGATGAATATAGACGAGAGTGTTCCGAACACTACACCGAGCAACATTGCAAACGAGAAGCTGCGTGTGCTCTCGCCTCCGAGGAGGAAGATGCAGAGCAACACAATGAACGTTGAGAGCGAAGTATTGATTGTTCGCGCGAGGGTTTCGTTGAGCGAACGGTTGAACAACTCCTGCAAATCCATCTTCTTGTGCAGTCCGAGGTTCTCGCGGATACGGTCGAACACCACCACCTTGTCGTTGATAGAGTAACCGATTACCGTAAGGATAGCTCCGATGAACGTCTGGTCAATCTCAAGCGAGAATGGCACGATGTCCCAAAGCAGCGAGTAGAAGCCTATAACCACCACCGTGTCGATTGCAAGGGCCACGGTAGAACCTACCGAGAATGCCACGTTGCGGAAACGCACGAGGATGTAGAGGAATATCGCGATGAGCGCGAAGATGACGCTGATGATAGCTCCGTAGGTGATGTCCTTGGCTACGGCCGGTCCCACCTTGGTGGAGCTTACGATAGAGCCTCCGGCACGCACGTCAGGATTCTTGAATGCTTCGACGCTTCCCTGTGTCACGAGACCTGCGCCGTGCAGACCCTTGTAGAGGATGTTCTCCACTTCGTTGTCAACGGCGGGGTTGTTAGACTCTATCTTGTAGTTGGTGGATATACGTATTGTCTTGTGGTCGGTGCCGAGTGCGAGTGCGCTGACGGTGCTGTTGGGGAACAGCGGACGCAGTGCTTCGGTCACTTGCTCAGGCTCAACCTGCTTCTCGAGCACGATGACATAGTTGCGGCCTCCGGTGAAGTCGATGCCCTTGCTCAGACCGCGCACGAAGAAGCTCACCACGAACACTGCTATTGCAATGCCTGCAACGGTGAACGACTTGTGGAACATTCCCATGAACGCGATGTTCTTGTTGGCCATGAAGTTGCGCGAAATCTTGGTAGAGAAGTTCAGCTTTGTCCACTTGTCGTGCTTCAGACGGTTCTCGTAAACAAGACGTGTGAGGAACACTGCGGTGAAGAACGAGCAGATGATACCTATAATCAATGTGGTGGCAAAGCCGCGGATGGGGCCTGTGCCGAACACATAGAGGATTACACCGGTGATGATAGAGGTGAGGTTGGAGTCGAAGATAGCCGAGAAGGCGTTGCTGTAACCCAGAGTGAGAGCCTGCTTGGTGCCGAGACCCTTCTTGAGCTCTTCCTTGGTGCGCTCGTAGATGAGCACGTTGGCATCGACTGCCATACCCAGCGAGAGCACAATACCGGCGATACCCGGCATGGTGAGTGCCGCCTGGAACGACGCCATGATACCCATTGTGAAGAAGAGGTTGAGCAACAGTGCGCAGTTGGCCACCATTCCCGGTATCACGTCATACATCACCATCATCCATATCATAAGTATTACGAAGGCAACGATGAACGACATGAAGCCCTGCTGTATTGACTGTGCGCCGAGAGTCGGGCCCACCACCTCTTCCTGCACGATGCGTGCGGGTGCAGGCATACGTCCCGACTTGAGGGTGTTGGCAAGGTCTTTGGTGTCTTCAATGGTGAAGTTACCCGAAATTGACGACTGGCCGCCGTCGATTTCGCCGTTTACGCGCGGTGCAGAATAAACTGTACCGTCAAGCACGATGGCTATTGCCTTGCCCACGTTTGCCTTTGTGAGGGCTGCCCAGCGGCGTGCACCGTCGGTGTTCATGGTCATGCTCACCTCGGGCGAACCGGTAAGGTTGTTGAACTGGTCCTTTGCGTCGGTCACAACGTCGCCCTCGATGGGAGCGCGTCCGTTGGTGGTTGTCACCTTGATGGCGTGCAGTTCATACACGTTCTTGGCCTGTATGCCGTCGGCGGGCTTTGCGCTCCACAGCAGACGGCAGTCTGACGGCAGTATCTGGCGTGCCACTGCCGAGTAGATAGCCTTGTTCACTGCGGCGGTGTCGCGTGCATTTGCATAACCCACGAGGCTCAGCGCGCCGTTGCCCGAAGGCTGGAACACCGAGAGAAGCGGGTGTTGCTTCTTTGCCTCGGCAAACTCTTTCGATGTTTTCTCTTCGCCTGCTTTGTCTGCAGCAGAGTTCTTCAAGCTGAATTTCTTGTCGGCCTTGGCTTCGGGAGCAGTTTCCTGCTTAGCCTCGGCAGTGGTGTCGGCCTTGGCCTCTTCCTTTTCCTGTCCGGCATTGGCGAGGCGCTGGTCAATCTGTGTGAGGTAGGGTATTATCTCGTCGGAGTTGTATGTCTCCCAGAACTCGAGGTTGGCACTTCCCTGAAGGAGCTTGCGCACGCGCTCCGGCTCGTTGATACCGGGCATCTCGACCATTATACGGCCCTGCTGTCCCTCCAGTTTCTGTATGTTGGGCTGCACCACCCCGAACTTGTCGATACGTGTGCGCACCACGGTGAACGAGTTGTCGATGGCCGACTGCACCTCGTCGCGGAGCACTTTCTCCACTTCCTTGTCGGAGCTGTTGGGCGAAACCTTGCCCTGCAACTGCTGTGTTGCGAAGATTTCGGCAAGACGGTGCCCGGGGGCATTGCGGTGGTAGGCATCAACGAAGAGCGTGATGAAGTCGCTCTGGCTCGTTTCCTCCTCGGCTTTCGCCTCTTTCATCGACTTGGTGAAGGCCACGTCGGTCTTGTGGTCGGCGAGAGTCTCGACTACGTCGGGCACGCTAACCTCAAGGATAACGTTCATGCCGCCTTTCAGGTCAAGGCCGAGTCCGATTCGTGTCTCAAGGCACTTCTGGTAGGAGTAGATGCCGAGATACTTCACAGAGTCCTTGTAGTCTTGCTGTGCAATGGGGTCTTTTATCTTCGCTGCCTGACTGTCATAGTATTCAGTGGCGGCAGAAAACGAAAGATAGAAGATGCTTGCAAGAGTCAGCAGGACGGCTGTTACAATTACAATTCCTTTGTTCTGCATTTCTGATTTGTTGTTATTTATTTGTTTTTAATATTTCTTGATAGACGTGCAAAGATACTATATTTTTCACATTTCAGAAAATTTATCGTGTCTTTTCTTCTGATTTCGCGGCATTTGCGTTTTTTTTGAGCCAGCAGGCAATTGGATAATGGTCGGAACCCTTTGCCGTCCGGTCTACTTTGCATGCATAGGGGGTGAAATCGGGCGAACACATCAGGTTGTCGATGCGCACGAATATGGCTTTGTCGCGGTAACTTATGCCCGGTCCGGTGGCCGTGGCCACATAGCAGTCGGTGAGCCCGCGGGCCACGGTGCGGTGCACATAGGATATGGGGCTGTCGTTGAAGTCGCCGGCCACAATCACGCTTTTCCCTTCGCAGCCGGCCACATAGCGTGCCACGGCATCGGCCTGCGGGGCGCGCCGGGCCGATGCTCCGGCCAGCTTGTGCAGCAGGTTGCGCGACTCGCGCTTGGCGCTTGCGCCGCGCATGTCGCCTTTCACCATGTCGGTGAAGCCTCGTTTCTCGTCGGCCGAGAGGCAGTTCGACTCGAAATGGTTCACCACCACCACCACGGTGTCGCCGTCTATGTCAAGGCTGAACGCCGCCGAGTTGTTGGTTTCCGATGCATAGTGTATCTTTTCCTTGCCCACTATGGGGTAGCGCGAGAGCAGACACAGCATGTCACCGCCGTTTGCCGCGAACGTGGTGTCGCGGTAC
Organism: Lachnospiraceae bacterium; assembly: GCA_963654815.1. Classification (GTDB taxonomy): domain Bacteria; phylum Bacteroidota; class Bacteroidia; order Bacteroidales; family Bacteroidaceae; genus Prevotella. Next base: position 65,721 of record CAVKCP010000003.1, read on the forward strand.
TGGTAGTGGGCTGCATAGATGGAATCCACCTTGATCAGCTTGCCATTGCATGCCCCGGCTTCTTCAAGGCACACGATGTCGGCCCCCGATTCCACCACATATTCGGCCACCGGGCACGGCTGCGAGGTGTCGTTCCACATGTCGTAGCTGCACACGTTGTAGGAGAGCACCTTTATCGATGCTTCGGGAGGTTCTGAAGGGAGGTTCACCGGGCAGTAGAGCCGTGCCGGAGAATAGGCCAACAGCATTCCGGCCACGGGCAGCAGCGCGCGCGACGGCTTCGCCATGAGCCAGAACACGAGGAATGCCGCGTTGGCCGCGAAGAACAGAGGGAACGCCAGTCCTGCATTGGCCAGCATGGGATGTGCCGCCGGGTCGATTCTGTCGCTATACCCCGCGAGCAGCATCAGCACTACGGTCATGGCGTTTGCCCCGGCCATCATGTGCAGGGTGAAAGTCTTTATGTTTTTCAAACTAGAATTTTGTTGTCGGTTGTCAACGTGACGTGCCGCCGCAATCAGTGGCGGCTCGAGTCGAAAAGATGTTGCTTTTCTTCGCGCGTCAAGCTGTCGTAGCCGTTGCGGCGTATCTTGTCGAGTATGCGGTCGGTCTCGGCCTGTTCGGCTGCGCGGCGCGCATTGTAGTCCCAGTCGGGGTTGCCCGTGGTGTGTCCTGTGTCACGCCGCGTGCCCGACGTGCCGAAGTTGCTGGCACTGCGGTGCGTGCGCCGCTCCCACGACGATCGCAGCGAGTCGAAGAACTGCTGTCCGTTGCCTCGCCCGTAGCCCACCGACGGGTGGCGGTTCCAGTAGCGTATGAGGAAATAGCCGAAGGCCATTCCGCCCAAATGGGCAAGGTGTGCCACGCCGTCGCCCGACTGCGACACCGCCGACACCAGCTCAACGCCGGCATAGAGCACCACAAACCACTTGGCCTTTATGGGCACGGGCAGGGGGAATATGAATATGCGCTCTTCGGGATAAAGCATTCCGAAGGCGAGCAAGATGCCGTAAATCGCGCCCGAAGCGCCCACGGTAGTCCACATGCTGATAACCGCCTGACTGTTCTTGGCCACAAGAAACAGCTCGGAGAAGTGGAAATCCGGCAACTGTTCGGCAGCCATGAAGTAGAGCTGCACAAACTGCGCAAGCTCCTGAAAAAGTCCTGCTCCCACTCCACATATTAAATAATAGAGCAGAAACTTGCGCGGCCCCCATGTGCGCTCCACTATGCATCCGAACATCCACAGGGCAAACATGTTGAAGAACAGGTGCGACCATCCACCGTGCATGAACATGTAGGTGAACAACTGGTAGATTTCGAAGTCGTGGGCAAGGAAGAAATGCAGCCCGAAGAGGTTGTTGAGGTCAAATCCCATGCCCCCGAGCACAAATGTGGCGAGAAATGCCACGACATTGGCTATGAGGAGCTGTTTGGTCACTGTGGGTATGTTGAACATAATACAGTAGTTGCGTTTTGAAATTAATATGCCGCAAAATTACTAAAAAATCCGCTTACTGAGTGCCTTGGCAGCCCTGTTGAGGGCTTTTTTCAAGATTTTATGCACTTTTTCCCGTTTTTTGTTTGATTTCTGAAATGAATAGTCTAAATTTGCACAGAAACACACAACTCAATTTCGTGAAGAACTATATTTCAAATAATTAATCATTCAAAAATCATGAACAAGACAGAACTTATCGAGAAGGTAGCCGCAGGTGCCCAGCTGAGCAAAGCCGACGCCAAGAAGGCTCTCGAGTCTACCCTGGAGGCAATAAAGGACGCTCTCGTTGAGGGCGAAAAGATTCAGCTCATCGGCTTCGGTACATTCAGCGTGAACGAGCGTCCCGCTCGCGAGGGTGTCAACCCCCGCACAGGCGAGAAGATTGCCATCGCCGCAAAGAAGGTGGCAAAGTTCAAGGCAGGCGCAGAGCTTGAAAACGCTCTCTAAGCCAACTCCGCAGCCAATAGGCAGCGATGCCATACCGACGGGCAGCAGCTACAATGTAGTTGCTGCCCGTCTTGCGTTTTGCTTGAGTCAAGGAGGATGACACCAACAATATAAAATACGCTGGTTTCGGATTTGTCATTTTGCAGGTGTCCCCGAAGGGGGCAAACTCTGCATAACCGCTGGTGGAGCGAGCAAAGCGAGCGGAACCTGCGGATATACGTCCATCATAAAAGCGCGTCGTCGAAGAGGGCGAACAAACTCAAAATAAATATCTTATAAGGATATTCGTCCTCTTCGAGGACGGGGATAAAACATAGGACTTCGCATCCGCAGGTTCCCTTCGGTCACCAGCGGTTATGCACATTGGCCGTCTTCGACGACCCGTTGCACGAAAACTTTAATTTATAGAATTATTGGTGTCCGGTAAAAAATTGGGGTAATATAATAAAACGCCTAAATAGATGTTCTTTATAAAGTTTGGGGAAATGCGGGGCTTAGTTTTGTCTATTGCATAGTTTTTATCCATTGCCCCTGAAAGGGGCGCAGATTATAGGATAGGGGCTTGCCCCTATCTATCAAAGC